>NZ_JBAJNO010000001.1:0-300000 GCF_036880985.1 Limibacter armeniacum | reverse complement strand
CCCTAAGCATAGTACGGGTCAGGTCACTTTTCGCCCAATCCTGAAAATGCTCCGAATAACCTCTCGTGATATAATCTTTGATGCGGTCATGCATGTTGAGACGCTTGTCTTTCGGATAATCCAATTCGTCAAAAATTTCATTCTGAACCAAAAAGCCCATTTCGTCACAAAGATTCAGAAACTCTTCCGAGAATGGATTATGTGATGTCCTGATGCCATTGACGCCCGCTTCCTTCAGTTTAGCTAGTCTTCTTCTCCACACGCCTTCCGGTACTGCTGCTCCTACCAAACCTCCATCGTGGTGCAAACAAACGCCTTTCACCAAAGTGGATTTCCCGTTCAGAAAAAAGCCTTCTCCTTCCTTAAACTCAAGCCTTCGGATGCCGAATGGCGTATTGTATTCATCCACTACCTTACCTTTAACCGATAAGGACGTAACGGCTTTATACATCGTAGGATGTTCCGTGTCCCAAAGTTTCGGATTGACTACATTCAGTGTCTGGGTGAAAGTAGCTGACTGACCTTTACCCAATTTTTGCTTTTGTACTTTTACTGCCACTTCATTTCCTGACTCATCCAAAATGAGGGTTTTCAGCTCAAAGCTGCTTGTCTTGGCTTCCTCATTCTTGACCTGAATTTGGATATTAACTTCAGCATTGCCCTGACTGATTTGAGGCGTGGTGACAAAGGTTCCCCAGATTGGAATATGCAATTTGTCAACTGTGATCAGCTTAACGTTCCGATAGATGCCGCTTCCCGTGTACCAACGGCTGTCTGCATATCTTGAGTGATCCACATGGACCGTCAGGACATTATCAGTACCATCAGTTTTCAGCTTGTCTGTCAGGTCAAAATAGACCGGAGAATAGCCATAAGGATTGATGCCCAATTCCTGTCCATTAAGCCAGAAAGTGGCATTATTGTAGACGCCATCAAAAAGGATAAAAGTGCTTTTCTCTTCCGGAGAAACAGGCGTCTGAAAATGCTTTTGGTAAACACCAACGCCGCCTGGAAGGTAACCCGTACAGCCCTCAAGGGTAGAATCAAAAGAAGCTTCCACACTCCAGTCATGCGGCAAGCGCACCGCTCTCCAATCTGCATCGGCAAGCGGTACTTTTGTGAGACTGCTAGTATCAGCGAGCAAGGTGAATTTCCAGTCAAAATTGAAATCAGTTTCCCGCTGTAAAGGAGCTTTTGCCTTTTCGGCAAAAGCACTAAAAATAACGCTGAAAAATGCCAGCGTAAGAATCAGTTTATTTTTCATAGTTCCGTTCCTAAATACGATACATAAGTGTAATAGACGCCGTAACGGCTTTTTCCTTCCATAAAATCGTTGACTAGTAAGGTCTTTCCCTTCTCCAATGCGACACTGAAAGTAACCGCCTCATCATCCGGTGATATGTTCTTTTCCAGCATTTGGTTAGCAACCCGAATGCTGACTTTCTCCGGACGGATGGTTTGGTAATTGAAGAGGTTTTTGGGATTCTCTTCCGGCGTCCCCCAAATAGGTCCCGGACATTCCTTGGGCCACCTTCTGCAAGAGATCAGGTAATAGCCTGCTTTCTCCACTTCCAAGACATGCGTGTTGTTGGTGTTCTTCATTCCGGCTGCCACTTGCTCACACTTCCAGATACCGCCATCCTCTCCGATGGCATGCTGAATGGTCAGCTTGATTTCATTTTGTGCGTTATTGCCTACTGTATTGACGGGCAGCTCCCTGTACACCGCATTCTTTTTGCTGTTTTGAAGGAAATCGGCATTCTGTTTCAGCAACTGCTGTACGACCTGCGGATTTTCCTTCGCCAAGTTTTGGGTCTGTTGTGGATCCAATCGAATGTCATACAAAGCACTGCCATTGATCAGGCGCCAGTCATCCTGCAGGATACAGGTCTGATCCACTTCCATAGGAGGACGCCAATCCTGCCGGTGATGCACAAATACGCTTCTCGGCTGATCCATTTTTTGCTTCTTGCCCAAAAGCAATGGTGATATATCCATTCCGTCCAGCTGCATCCCTTCAGGAATTGGAATCCCGCACAACCCTGCAAGTGTTGGCAGCAGGTCTACATGAGCAGCCAGCTCACTGATGTCTTTCCCTCCTTCGATTTTACCGTTTGGCCACTGAATAAAAAATGGTACACGGTGACCACCTTCCAGCTTGTCTCCTTTGATTCCTCGGAAACCCTTGTTGTAGCCCAACTTTCCATCACGGCTATACCCAAAGCGGCTGCCGTTGTCACTCATATAAATCAGAATGGTGTTTTCTTCCAATCCTTTCTCTTTCAGGAATTTTCTGAACTTTCCGAAGTTTTCATCAATGTTGGCAATCATGCCGTAGAGGTTGGCGCTGATGATCTTATCCCCTTCCAGATGCTTGTAAGGGGCTGCATACTTTTCTGCTACAATCAAGGGGTCATGCGGTGCGTTGGAAAGCAGGCAAACAAAAAACGGCTTGTCTTGGTGCGAGTCAATGAACTTCATGGTTTCACTGAACCAGACATCCGTACAGTAGCCTTTAAATTGCTTGGGTTCGTTGTTGACGTAATAGACATCGTCAAAGTAGCTGTTACCCCAATAGTCCGATAGTTCTCCAACGCCTCCAGCCAAATGATGTACAGCTACCTCAAAGCCACAGTCTGTCGGACGGACAGGGTAATTGTCGCCCAGATGCCACTTACCGAAAAGGGCGGTGCTGTAGCCGTTCTGCCTGAAAACATCCGCAATGGTTTTGGTGCCTTTTGACAGGGCATCCCTTCCCTTGAAAGTGGACCACGCCCCGTTGTTAATAGGGTAGCGTCCTGAAAAAATAGCGGCACGAGTCGGGGTACAAAGCGGGCTTACATGGAAATCTGTCATGCGGACCGCTTCTTTGTAAAAAGCATCGATATTGGGCGTTTTCAGCCAAGGGTTTCCATGACATCCCAAATCCCCAATGCCCTGATCGTCGGTGATGATCAGCACCACATTAGGCTTTGTAGGCTTGCCTTTTTCTTTTGCGATAGCTGTGCTGTTCAGTGCAAAAAGCATCACTGCAAAGAAGACTAATAAGTCCCTTTCAGCGAATCGCCATCTTGTATGCTTTTTCATTTTCTTAGTATCTGTTCAAAACAGGTATGTGTTGTTGCTGTATTGGTTTTCTATACCGAAAAAATGAAATATTCGATTGATGATAAGCGTAAAAAAGTGTCATTATCTGTATGCCCCCTTTATTGTCAATAAAAAACCCCTCAAAGAGGGGTTTCTATTTTTGATTGATATAAGGAATTTATTGTACCAATAATTTTCGGGATAGCGTCCTATTCTCTCCTTGAATTTGTACCACATACAATCCGGAGGAAGGAAATACTTCCTTATGAATGCTGTGTTCAGGTATTTGTTCCAGACTGACATATACCTTTCTGCCTGTAAGGTCATAGATACTGATCTTGGAAGCGTTCATGGTTTGAATTTTCAGGTATGGCGCATCCAATGGATTGGGGAACATCAGCCAATTAATAGCGCCTGAGTCTTGCGGCAATGCTGTCGGTACATCTTCCTCCCCTCCCATCACCGGATTGACACCCGGACGCCAAGGAGTTCGCTGATATTCGTAAGCCCCAATATCAGGAGCTGCTCCCATGTAATCATCTGTTATGCCGACAATCTGCTCTCCTGCATCTATGATGGCGGCATCCTGATGCGGACGAAAATCGTGTGCGGAAATATCCGTAAATGGATTCGTTGCATCAATCAGGTTGGAAGTAGCCGAAATATCTGTTCCGATAAACTCCCCACTGCTGCCGTAGTTGTTTTTCAGTACCACATCGTTGAGGGTATAGCCATTTTCCCAACGTCCCATTGTTCCTTCCACTTCATAGATGCTGTTGTTGTAAATGTCAATGTTCCAGTTGTCCCAATTCATCTGAATACCCGTCCAAGTTACGTTCCATACCACATTATGGTGAACCAAATATCCCTTGCTGTTATTGTCAAGGTAGATACCGGCAGCCCGACCATCAGCATAATCAGGCCCTTCAGAATCATGGAACCAGTTGTGATGGATCACGACATTCTTGTCATTGGCATTGCCTACTGTATAGAAAACACCTCCATCGTTGTTGATCAACATACAGTTGGATACATCGTTGTATGCAATCTCAGTGTCTGACCCTCCATTGTAGATACCATCGCGACCGGTCGTCTGAATAGTATTACCATAGATAACGGCATTTGGTGCGCTACAACGGATCGGGGAAGCATGAATTCCTACCGTATTACAATTACGGATATAATTGTTGCTGATATTGACATTCGTTTTGTTACCCCAACCCTGCACGAATACGCCATTGAGTGAGCTTCCGTCAATTGTATTGTTGCTAACGGTTACATAGCTACTTCTCACTAGTACCGCTGCATCAGCTACCTGCGCATCCGTATTGTCCAGCTCATCCAGTATCTGCAATCCATTGGTGATGGTCGTGTTTCTCAGTTCACAATTGTCTGCACTGATGTCCACCTTACCACCAAATGTATTGATGCCATCTACGTAGACATATGTTTTGTTGAGGTTGATCGTTTTGCTGCGGGCGCCTACTTCTACTTTCAGCGTTGATGGATTCAAGTTATTCGGTGCCTGAAAATAGACATACCCATCTTTGTAAAACCATTCACGCTCATAGTCCAATGCATCCAATACGCCCATGAGGTAAAAGCGACCGAAGTTGTTGTTTCTCTTGACCGTTGGGTTATGCGGATTAAAGGGCCACTTGGTAATGTCCACTCCCTCAAAATTAACTGTAGTGGTTGTACTTGAAGTAATCTCACGTGTCCAGCTTGTACCGGAATGTGCTCCCAAATACCAAATATAACCACCTGCCCAGCTATGGGATGGAAGATCATGACTCTCCACTGAAGACGCTGTACCGCTTGTCACGTTCCAAGCATCAATAGTGTAAGGATTACTGTCCTCATTGTTGGGCCAACGTGCCCAATCCATCGGCTTGTCATTGCAGAAAAGCATATTCTGCCGACCGAGCGTCATGGTGTAAGCAGCCTTGTAGATATTACCCGAATGCTGTTCCCAAGTGTCGAGGATTTCTGTCGCTGAGATCAAGACATCCTCACCGTCGTAACTGGTATACACAATGGGTTTTCCTGCTTCCCCGTTGCTTTGAGGTTGCAGTACTTCGCGGTAAATACCCTCCATAATAAAACAGGTATCACCTGCTGACAGCATGGAAGAAGCCTTGGCAATGGTCAGAAACGGAGCTGACAAGGTACCTACATTGGTATCAGCTCCCGACTTTGCTACATAATAGTTGGTTGCAGACGCCGTATGTGCCATCAGCAAGCCAATCAGCACAATCAGTTTATTCAATTTCATCTTTGTTCAGAAGTTTAATAATGCTTCAAGAATTAAAGTCCACTCTTCCGCTCTCCTGCACTTGCTCTGTCGATAAATGATTGACGTTTTCCTTCTTCCTTGCGGACATTCTCCATGTGTGGGTCCTGCCATTTTGCTTTCTCTGTGTCTTTACTCCATTCCTGATACAGCTTTGTCAGTTCTTTCACTTTTTCAGGAAGCTGTTCGGCCAAGTCGTTGCGCTCATAGGCATCCGCTTCCATATCGAAAAGCAATTCTTTCTGCTTAAACCCTGAATAGATTAGTTTGTACTGACCATGTCTTACGGCATAACCTGCACCATCTGAATATCGCCAGAAAAGTGTCTGGTGCGGCGCTTTCCTGTTTTTACCATGCAGATAAGGCAACAAACTTACTCCATCCAGTTCCTTTTTGGGCTTGGCTGTATTGGATGCTTCCACCACAGTCGGGAAAATATCCAAAGCAGAAATGGCTTCCCCGTAATGTTTGCCACCTTTGATACCTTCAGGCCATGAAATCACGAAAGGTACCCGAATGCCTGCCTCAAAAAGCATCCCCTTGTGTCCACGGAAAGGATAACCACTTGCACCGCTTCCATGCGGTCCATTATCACTGTAGAATACGATTAAAGTATTTTCGTACTCACCGGTTTCTTTCAATTTTGCAATCACTTTTCCGATTCCTTCATCCATGCCTACTACCATTGCGGCATAAGCGGCTCGCTCTCCATCTTCAATGTGTGCTACCTTGTCCAAGTACTTTTTGGGTGCCTGAATCGGGGCATGTGGCGCATTGTATGCCAAATACATAAAGAATGGTTTTTCTGATTGGGCATACTCCTCAATATACTCAGCTGCTGCCTCTGAAAAATCGTCCGTCAGATAAGTCAGCTCATCTTTTGGTACAATTTCCCCGTTGCGCAATACACCTGAAATGGCAGGTTTATTTCTAAGATTACTCCAGTAGTCCATTCCACCACCGTAGAAACCGAACCAGTCATCAAAGCCACGTTGGATGGGCCAGTAGCGTTCCGTATTGCCCAAATGCCATTTTCCTATGGCACAGGTCTGATAGCCTTGCGACTGCAGATGCTCTGACAGCATCAGCTCTTCCAATGGCAGTCCGTCTCCATCTTCATCTCCTGCATAATCATTGTGAATGTTATTCTCGTGACCGAAACGTTGTTGGTACCTGCCACTCAATAGTCCGGCACGGCTCGGGCTGCAGTATGGATGGCTTGCATAACCTTGATTGAAAATAACGCCCTGCTTTGCCAACTGATCCAGATTGGGCGTCGGGATGTCGGAGCCATTAAAGCCGACATCTCCCCAACCCTGATCATCCGAAATGATGATGATGATATTAGGAGGAGGTGTTTTCTTGGAAACGGGCGGATTGTTTGCCTGCAACACTGAAGGAAGCAGCAAGAGTGCCATCAGTATTTTTTTCATTTTATGTGATGTCTTGGTAAAAAATGTGGGTTATTGAAAAAGGCATTGACTGACTGCCAATGCCTTTTCATCAATCAATTACAAAGCCTGATCCTGAAGGTTGATCTCAATAGATGCTGATTCCAATCCTTCGGCAGTTGCTTTCAAGGTGAACTGACCTTTCGCCTCTTTTTCAGCTTTCAGAATTGCCAATGCCATTCCACTGAACACTTCCATATGTTTACCTTGTAAAGGGGTGAGAGATGCTGCATTGCCATTGCCTACGCCTGCGATTTGTCCTGCTCCCTCAATTTCAAACTGAATATCGTTGGACGCTGTGTAGCACAAGTTGCCGTCCTTATCCACCACTTTAACGGTTACATAAGAAAGGTCTTTTCCATCCGCAATAATCGCTGAACGGTCTGCTTCCAACGCAATGTGATGCGGCTTGCCAGCAGTGTGGATCTCTTTTTCCACCATCACTTTTCCGTTGGTATAGCCGATTACCTTGATACTTCCCGGCTCATAAGGCACTTCCCAGTTCAGGCGGTATTTGGACATCAATGGTTTTTCTGAGTCCCAGAATCTGTTGACCATCGGGATTGGTGTCAAGTCCACGCCCTTCACTTTCTTGCCATATGATTTGCCATTGACAATCAGTTCCACTTCCTCACAGTTGGTAAAGGCATGAACAGGAATAATATCCCCTTCTTTACCTTCCCAGTTCCAATGTGGCAGTACATGTACCATTGGTTTTTTACTCCATTGGCTTTGGTAAAGGAAATAACGGTCTTTCGGGAAACCACACATATCAGCCGCACCAAAGTAAGAGGAGTGTACTGGCCAGTCGCCATTCCAGTAACCATTGGTTGAGTTGTCTCTTCCACCGTATGGTGTCGGCTCGCCCAAGTAGTCAAAACCTGTCCAGATAAACTCACCCAATACATTTGGGTTCTCTGCCAGCATATCGAACTCATGCTCCGGTGGGTAAGACCAGTTTGGACCGATCAGGTCATAACTTGTTACCTGATTTGACTCATGTGTCTTGTATGGCTCAATCGGGAAATGGTAAACGCCTCTTGAACTTGTACAAGATGAGGTTTCCGACCCGTAGATAATCCAATCAGGATGTTGTGTCAGGATTTCCTTGTACTTCATCGGCTTGTAGTTGAAGCCCGGGATATCCACCTCTTCTGCCAGTTTATTGATTACTGAAGCCGGATAGTAGTTGAAACCTGCCGTTACCGGACGAGAAGTATCCTCGTCCTTGGTGATACGTGCCAATCTGCAGGTTTCTTTCCAGCCGTCTTTCTGACTTTGCTCCAGAATTTCGTTTCCAATACTCCACATTATGATGGATGGGTGGTTGCGGTCTCTTCTGATCAGATCCCTCAGGTCTCTCTCGCTCCACTCATCATAGAACTTGTTATAGCCATTTTCCACCTTTGCCATTTTCCAACAGTCAAAAGCTTCATCGATGACCAGCAATCCCATTTCATCACACAGTTCCAATAATGCTTTTGAAGGAGGGTTATGGCTTGTACGTACCGCATTGGTACCCATGTCTTTCATAATCTGCAGCTGACGCTCTTTGGCTCTGCGGTTCACAGCTGTTCCCAATGGTCCCTGATCATGGTGCAGACATACACCCTGCAATCTAACATGCTTGCCATTCAGGAGAAATCCTTTATCGGCCGTGAAAGAAATCTCACGAACGCCAAAAGTTGTTTGCTTCTTGTCCAGCAGTTCATTGCCTTTCTTGACAAATGTAACCGCCTTGTATAAATAAGGATTCTCCAAATCCCAAAGCTGTGCCTTTTCCAAGACGATGTCCTGCTCTACTTCCGTTTGTCCTCCTGCATTCAGTTTCACTTCAGAAGTGATGCTTTTTACCTGCTCTCCCAACTTGTTCAGTACTACTGTTTCCAGTTGTAGGGTTGCCGCTTCTGAAGAGGTGTTCACCAACTCAGTCTTGATATTGACAGTGGCATTTCCATTCTCAATTTTAGGTGTTGTAATGAATGTACCATCAAAAGCGACATGCACAGGGTCTTTGTATTCCAACCACACATCACGGTAGATGCCGGCACCCGGATACCAACGTGAACTTAGGTCTTCGGGCGCACATTTTACGGCAACGGTGTTCTCCTCCCCAAACTTCAGGTAAGGAGTCATATCCAATTGGAATCCGCTATAACCGTATGGACGTCCGCCAATCAGTTGTCCGTTTACCCATACCTGCGCTCGGTTCATCACACCTTCGAAGTGGATAAACGCTTTTTTTCCTTCCAACTGTCTAGCCACCTTGAAGGTCTTGCGGTACCAACCGATGCCGTGGAAAGGCAAACCACCTGCACGGGCATTGTATTGAATGTCAAATGGTCCTTCAATAGCCCAATCGTGCGGAAGGTCTAATTTACGCCATTTACTATCATCAAAATCGGGACTCATGCCCTTTTCCTGTTCTCCTTTAGTGAACTTCCAACCATCATTGAAGCTGATTTCCTCCAAGTATTGTAGCTCTTCCTGCGATGCCTGCCTGGTACAGGCAAAAAGCCCAAACCATAACCATAGCACATATATTGAATACTGTCTCATTTCTGTAGTTTTAGTTTATTGGGGTCTTATTCATGGATGGGTGCATGTTTTTTCTGCCACTCTGCCTGAGACTCATTCGTGAAACGTTCAACCAAAGGCTGCCCTTCTCCACGAGCCATTCGTATTTGCTTCTCCCATACTTTTCTCATTTCCTCCAGCTTTTCCTTATGCTTGTTGTCGGGTGCGAGGTTATGCTCTTCTATTGGGTCATCCGAAAGGTGGTAAAGCTCCTCGTAAACGGGTTGTTCCCCTTCCAGTGGACCTTCTGCATAACTACGGTAAACCGGTATTTCCTTGTCGTTCATGCCATACAATACCTTATTCACCGATACGCCCAGTTGCTTGGCATATTTGATGCGCGCGGTGGCCGAGAAGTTCTCATTCTTGTAGTAGCGGATGTATTTCCATTCCTTGTCCTGTACAGCTTCACAACGCGGATTTCCGAAGTGGGTAGACCAGAGGTTTTCTGTATAGAGGTAGTCACGCACTTCTTTTCTTTCGGTCAGCAGTTCAGAAAGGTCTTTTCCCTGAAAAGCCGCAGGCGATTGCACACCTGCTTTTGCCAGCAGCGTGGGGGCGATGTCAATGCTCTGCACCAAAGCATCTGTCTTGTCTATTTTCTTGCGTTTCGGCACAGTTGGGTCCATAATAATCATGGGAACGTGGGTACACTGCTCGTACAGCAATGCCTTGCCCCCCAATCCGAATTGTCCCATCAGCAAACCGTGATCTGAAGAGAATACGATAATGGTATTCTTATCCAGCTTCAGTTCCTTGAGCTTGTCACGCAGCTTGCCTACCAAGAGGTCAATTCCAGTCATGGCCTGATATTGCCTGATGTAACGCTCTTTGGTACCTTCAGGGGTATTTACATAATCGTAAATCGTTTGGCGGTCTTCCACACGGTGAATATCGGCAGGCAGTTTTGGTGTTTTGACATCTGCTTTCGCCACATAGTTCTTAGCCAAAGGAATTTCCTGATCCCTGTAAAGGGTCTTATAGATTTCAGGGTCGCTGTCCCGCATCTGCATGCTTTCTGTACCTGCTCCATGCGGTAGGTTAAAGCAGATATTCAAGGCAAATGGTTTATTTTCCGGACGCTTGTCCAGTGCCTTGATGGCTTTTTCGAGCCTGAACTCATTGTTGTCCAACACATCCAAAGCAGCTTCTCCGACTACTTCTACCTGTGTGTCTTCCTTAGCTCCAGCGAAAATCTTATGTCTTTCTTTAGGGTAAAATCCCAAGTGCTGATGTCCGGCATACCAATAGTCAAATGACTTTTCCATTATGCCTGTATTATAACCGTTATCCCCTATTGGCGAGTGATTCTTTCCAACATAGGCAGTAAAGTAACCTGCCTTGCGCAGCAGCATCGGGTAAGAATTTTCCCACGCCTCTTCCGCCATTCCCGTACCTGAGTTAAAATTGACACCATGCTTACGCTCGTATTGGGAAAGCAGAATGGAAACCCTGCTTGGCATACAAATCGGGCTAGTTATATGAGCATTGGTAAACAGCGTCCCCTCATCCGCTAGACGGTCAAGGTTAGGGGTTTTGACCACAGGGTTTCCTGTACCCCCCATGTACCCATAAGACTGATCATCTGTCAGGATAAAAATGATGTTTGGGCGTTCATCTTTTGTTTGCTTCTGTGCCATCAAGCCGATGATCGGCAAGAAGAGTATCCACAGAAATAATGTAAGTTGCTTCATTGCTATTGGTTCTTTTTAAAAAGTGTCTTTTTCTGATTGCTTATTACGTTTGGCATTGGTCGGCTGATGCTCCACATAGAGATAATAAGCTCCTTGCATATTTCCATCTTCTGTTTCGAAGTAAGCACTCATCACCGTTTCACCTTCTTCTACTTCCAATGTAAAACTCACCTCTTTTGCGGCTTTGTCTACTGTCTGCTCCCAGCTCCTGTCCCCGATTTTCACAAAAGATTTATTGAACTGATAAACTTTACCTTGCGGCAGAATATAGTCGGGCGCTTCCGTCACAAGCTTTTCTGCCGAAGCATTTAGGGCAAGGTCTGCCTCTACTGGCCAGCGTCTTAATGAAATCTTGTATTTACCCGCTCTTATAAAGTTTACTCTCCACTCTCCATTTCCATCAACTCCTTTCCTGACCATCTCATGATTCCAAGGTACTTTTTGCCCTTTTTCCACATGCCAGTCATGGGCTGTCAATACTGAGATTGGTTCCTCATCACTTCCTAGCTTGATATATGGAAACTGGTCGAAAGACTTTTTCTGATCGTCCCAATTTTGTTCATAAGCATTTTTCAGCTTTTCCATCAGTTGAGGATGCTGCGCTGCCACATCATGCAACTGCTCCGGATCCTCCTTGATATTGTAAAGCTCCTTTCCGTTGATCATTCGCCAATCCTTTGTCATGGTATAGGACTGACGCCATTTTTCCGGGTACTCGATTCTTTGTGAGTCACCGATCAGGATTCTGTCCTGCACCTTCTTTTTCCCGATCAGGCTTTCAGAAAGGTCTGTCCCATCAAATGCAATCTTTTTACCCGCCTTCAAACCACATAGCTTGATCAACGTCGGCAGAACATCAATATGGGCGGTCAGGTCATCCATGTCTCTGCCTGTACTGATATTCCCATCTTTCCAATAGATATAGAAAGGAACTCGATGTCCGCCTTCATATGGACTTCCTTTGGTTCCACGCATTTGGGCATTGTAACCATTCACCAGTTCGGTCCCTTTATAAGATGCTCCATAAGCTGTACCATTATCCGACATAAAAATCAGAATGGTGTTATCAGCAATATTCCATTCTTCGAGCTGCTCCCTCAGTTTGCCAAGGTTGTAATCGATATTGGAAATCATTCCGTAGAACTTTGCTCTATTGTGAGGTACTCCTTTATTCAGATATGGAGCAACATAATCTACAGGTACATTCAAAGGACTGTGTGGAGCATTGGTGGCGATGTAGCAGAAGAATGGCTTGTCCTTGTTTTTCTTGATAAAAGAGAGGGCTTCCCTGAACCATACATCAGTGCAATAACCTTTGGTCTGTTCTGGCTTTCCATTGCGCAGGTATACATCATTGAAATAGTCGTTGTTCCAATGGTCAGGTGTTTGTCCTACTCCACCTCCTCCATGTGTCAGGACTTCCTGAAATCCACGATACTGAGGTGCATATGGATAATTATCTCCTAAATGCCATTTACCGAACATGGCTGTAGCATAACCATTATTCGAAAAAACGTCTGCTATCGTCTGCTCTTGTTCATAGAGAATGGAACGTCCCATCACTGTATGCCAAACCCCAACACGGTTAGCATATTTACCTGTCATCAACGCAGCTCTAGTTGGCGCACAAGTTGGATTGACATGAAAATTGGTCAGACGAGAGCTTTCATGGTACAATTGGTCAATGTGTGGCGTTGAAATCACAGGGTTACCATGTACTGCAATATCTCCATACCCTTGGTCATCTGTTACTATCAAAATAACATTTGGAGTACTGCTTTTTTGTGCAAGCGATTGGGTTGCAATACTAAGTCCAATTATGAGTCCTATGTACCGAAAGAATATTTTCATACTTATGTGTGTTGTGTGTCAGGTATGAAAACAAAAGTAGAATTTTGTGTATAATTCAGGGGTTCAAAGTACTATTGAATATGGGGGGGATATTGTTTTAAAAGAAAAAGTATCGGAAAAATAACAACAGTATCCCCCTCAGAAAATGGTTGGTATATAAAAAAGTAAGTCTCTGTAGAACTATACATTTTGCATTAGTACAACACTCCAAACATCCATAAAGGAACCACATTACCCATTCCTGATTCAATGCCATCCTTGACAACAAATGCATTTTTCAATGCCTTCACCTGTGTTTGCTTTTTACTCCTACCTCCTATCTCAAATGAGAATTCCTGATCCACCAAAAAGTCCGTGCTTTCACTACTACGTACCGAATGTCCGGCATTCTGAAGCTGGTTCATAAAAAATGTCTCACGGATATTTCCAATGTCAGGCAGATCCTTCAAGGCATACATAAGGTTTGTATTTTCAAGGTAGATCTTGTCTGGTTTCTGCAATAGGCTTACACCTTTATTAGGCGCCTGAAGCAGGTTCAAAATCTTCGCCTTTTCAAGCAGGTGAATAATGCTTAGGATAATATCCCGACTAATTTGAAGCTTTTGGGCCAGTTGGCTAATATTTGGTTTGAATGGAGCTGACTCTGCTATCACTCCCAATACCTTTTTGACCTGCACTACTTTATTTTGGGTAAGGTTTTCTACCTGTGAAAGATCCAACTCTATCACATTCATTAAAGCATTATGGAGTTTAGTCAGAAAGTCTGGTTCTATCGTAAATGGGTAATAGCCCGACTGCAAGTATTCTTTGAAGACGGGTAATGGCAGAAAATCTTTTGGCAAATTGATATAATAAGAAGTGTGTTCTGTCAATAGCTGCTCCAGTGTCAATTGGGATAGTGTGATATTTCTGACTAGTCTCAAATATTCCCTAAATGACATTCCATTCATCTCATACTTTACCACTCTCCTACTCAAGTCCGCATCTCCTTTGAATACATCAAGTATGGATGAGCTGGTAAAAGCTACCTTCAGATTAGGGTAGTGATCATATATATTCTTCAAGACTCTGGACCAGCCATCATATTTATGCACCTCATCAAGGTATAAATACTTACCTCCATAGGATACAAACTCATCTACAACATCCATCAAAGGACGCTCATAAAAGTACAGATGATCCAAACTAGCATATAATACTTCGTCAAGATTCTTATGACGCTGTTTTATATGTTGCATTATGTAAGTTGTTTTCCCAACACCTCTTGCCCCTACAATCGCTATCATACGGTTATCCCAATTGACATTCAATGTGCGTTGAAAGCTGTTGTCTGTATTTCTAAGTAAGTTCAAAAAAGATTTTTGAAGTAACTCCATATCAATCATTGATTTATATTGTTGTAGTTTCACAACAAATATACATAATATATGATTAACAGTTACAACATTTAATGGTGATAAACTAGAAATAGTGTAACAAGAATGATTGAGAAAAACAGTTAACTGACAACAACAGTATATTCAGGGTTTGGGTAACTGACCTTGGACATAACAAAAAAAGCTACTGGTCCTTGAAGTACCAGCAGCTTTCAATCAGGGTATACAGCATTGATCAATTACTATCCGGAAGCTTGTTCCAGCTCTGTCCTCCGTCCTGACTATAATATTTGATCGTTCCACTACCGCATGACACCACAATCAATTGGTCATTCTTTTGGTCAAGCAATACTCCAGAACAGTCTCCTCTTGGGGCTATGACAATGGTCCATTTTCCAGTAGCTTTATCCTTCATATATATTTCAGCTCCTTTTCTAACCAATGTATGGGTCTTTGGCCCAAGTAACAGCTTAGTACTTGTCTCCTGTACATTGCTGAAAAACTTAATTTCCGAATCAATTTTCACTGACTCAAAATTCACATCAAGGTAAGAAGAGCTCAACAACGCCCAATCATCCTTTACATTAGGAGTATAGATAAACATATGCTCTTTTCCATATGCAAAACGAGGTCTGTTATATTCATCATATTCACGGCTGAACTGACTGTTTTTTTCCCATTTTAAAGGAAACCCATTCGCCACATAGATATTTACATTTCCATCATATACCAAAAACTTATCTTCTCCGATCAGTTTTGGATCAAAGACATCATATACCCCTTCAGGAAAGGTAATAAACTGAAGGTGGTCTTCTGGTCCATACAGATATTCATTTCCTACAAAAGTGATTAACAGTTTTCCATAATACTTTTCAGCTTTCACAACTTGCCTTAAAGTATTCGTTGTCAACCTCTCATATGACAAGATATTTCCCTGCTCATCTTTATTGAGTTTTAGTAATAAACCAAATTTGCCAAAAAGGTAAGTTACTTCAGGTCTTGAATTCTTTTTCTCATAGTTAACCATTGCCTGCTCATACAGGTCGATCAACTGATTTTGTTTAGCTTCATCTGAGTATTGCCATGCCTGAACAACTTCATTTTCATGACTCAACTTGTATGCTGGAAAAAACCTATTTATATGCGTATAAACATCTTTGGTGTTATCCAATGCTAGGTAATAAATCGCTTCTTTTTTCTTGCTCTCTTTATCACCATGCCCAATATAAATCAACCCACCGTTGACCACTTTTCCAGGCTGTACAGTTACCGTATTATTAAAATCCAGTTTGAGAAACTCTCCAAAAGAGATCGAACTTCCACCCCTGATTTCAAGATGAGTAATATTATACTCGCCTTCGGGCAACTCCATTACTAACATTTGATTTCCATAGGTTTTCTTTTCGATCACCTTTGGGATCACTTTTCCTTTTTCTAGGTGAACCAGCACCGTATGCCTTTCACCAACCGTTCCTTTTTGCCAAATAAATTGAAGTGTAAAAAGTCCTTTTTCAGCAGCAAATGAATTAAAGCTACTCAGTAAACATACAATGAATATGATACTAAATAGCTGATAGTTTTTGTAGTTCATCTTTGGTGTTTTATCAATAAAAAATTTCACTTTTCAAATGAAAAGATATGCATACATCCTCCCGATAACAAGTATTCTTTCAGGATAATCTTGATTAAATTGACACCTATTACATAGACTACTTCACTAAGGAATCATTTAATAAGAAAATAAAACTTTTCCATGAAACAACAGTGTAACAACACCCATTTAGGTACAATTACATATAGCAAAAATCCCCTTTCTCATAATTGAAAAAGGGGATTTCATTACAAATAGGCTATTGGTAAGTTCTACTCTGATTTTATTGTAACATTTCCTGATTTAAGTCCTTTACCTTTCACTTGTAAGGTAATGTTACCTGTTTGCTCTGTGCTTTGCACCAGTACAACTAACTTACCACTAAACAGCTTCATAGTAGGTAAATGAAACATCTCGAGTGAAGTAGCATCACCGTTACATGCTGCCCTGTATTTTCCAGCACCACTCACTTTAAAAGTAAGCTGGTTGGTGGCTGTTGGACAAGGATTTCCATCTTTATCAACTACCGAAACAGTTACAAAGCTGAGGTCTTTTCCATTGGCATCAAGTGTTGTTCTGTCTGCATCAAGCACCAGTTGGTATGGCTTGCCAGATGTTTTGATTACCTTTTCATCGGCAGTCTTTCCATTGTCATCATAGGCAACAACCTTTAGTTCGCCCGGCTGATAGACAACATCATTCCACATTAGACGGTAACGCTCCAGTTTTGAGCTCTTGTTCTTGCTACGTTTGCCCATGCTTTTGCCATTCAGGAAAAGCTCAGCAGTATTGTAACTGGTATAAACGAAGACAGGAACTGTATCACCTTCCATACCTCGCCAATTCCAATGTGGAAGTACATGTATAGTTGATTCCTCAGTGTTCCATCTGCTTTTGTACCAATAATATCTGTCTTTTGGTAATCCTGCCAAGTCACAAATACCGAAATATGAACTGCGGGATGGCCAGTACTCATCATATGGCGTTGGCTCTCCGAGATAGTCAAAGCCAGTCCAGACAAACTCACCGATTACCCAGTCTTCATCATCCTGCAAGACCGCATCATCTTCAGGCAAGTTACTCCAGTTACAGTATTCTACATCGTACGACGAAGATTGTCCATCTTCATAGGTCTTACTGTGCCCTATTTCTACAGGAAGTTTGTATACTCCCCGTGAGCTTACTGTAGAAGCAGTTTCTGAACCTAGCAATAAGCCTTGTGGAAAGCGTTCAAAAGCCTCTTTGTAAAGGTGTGTTCGGTAATTCAGCCCCGGAATATCCATGATAGCCCCGAACCCTGACTCCATTACAGCTTTCACCTGATCCATTCCCACCGTTACAGGTCGGGTTGGGTCTTCTCTATGAAATATATCCTGTAAGGCTTTTGCTCGTTTTACCCCATCACTTCCCCACTGATCAGGTACTTCGTTACCACTACTCCACATCACAATACAAGGATGATTGCGGGTTGCTCTCACCAAGTTTACGATATCTTTTTCGTGATATTCGTCAAAGAAGCGATTATAGCCATTCTCTACTTTCGGCTTTTTCCACTCATCAAAGCTTTCAGCTAAAAACATCATTCCCATCTCGTCGCAAAGTTCCAGTTGTTCCATAGATGGCATATTGTGCGCACTACGGATAGCATTGGCACCCATATCTTTCATGATTTGGATTTGGCGACGCAATGCTGCTTTATTCACTGCTGCACCCAATGGTCCCAAGTCATGATGTAAACAAACCCCTTTAAACTTTCGGGTTTTACCATTCAGCTGAAAGCCATTCTCCGGTGTGTAACTGATTGTGCGAACGCCAAAACGAGTAGTTTGCTCATCCTGAAGCTTACCATTCTTGTCATAAAGCTTCGACACTGCATAGTATAGAACAGGCGATTCTGGACTCCATAGTTTTGGGTTTTCCAATGCGATATTTTGCTCAAACTCATCACCAAACATCTCATCAGTGCTTTTGGAGACAAGTACTTTACCACTAGCATCCTTAATGGAGGTTTCTAACTTCAGGTTCTCTCCTGAGACTTTTGTTTTGATATTGACTTTTGCCAGATCATCACTAACAACCGGAGTCGTAACAAATGTATTCCAAAGCTTAAAGTGGCTTTCGGGCTGAACAATGATTCTCACCTTGCGGAACAATCCAGCTCCAGGATACCAGCGAGAAGACAAAGCCTTTGGCGACAAGTGTACAGCTAATAAATTTGATTCTCCAGCTTTCACTAAGTCTGTAATATCAATATTGAAATAAGCATATCCGTACCCCCATTCACCAGCTGTCTGTCCATTCACATAAACTTGAGGATCACTCATAGCACCTTCAAACACTACTAGAACCCTACTGCCTTTTTCATAATTTGGCAACTCAAAATTAGTACGATACCATGCGTCTCCAATATGAGGCAAAGAGCCGGTCCTGCCTGTTTTCTCAGTGGCTTCTTCCTCGTTATTCTGACTGATTGCTACTACTTGCTTATCGACTTCCTTATCAAATGGACCATAAATAGCCCAGTCATGAGGAACAGTGACCATCTCCCATTTTGAATCGTTGAAGTTTGTTTGTGCTCCATTTTCAAAATCTCCCTTGCTGAACTTCCATCCCTCTTCTAGGGTAAATTGCTTTGTTTGGGCATGTGCAAAAACAAAGCTGAGAAGCATAGCAGTTAGTATGGATATTCTTTTCATTTTTTATTGTTTATAGACTTTAGATTTGGTTCATCGCATTTCTTGATAGGCTACTATTGCTATGCAAAATACATTATTCTATACTATTCAAAGGCTACCATTTCCTCAAATGAAAGTGATTTTAGATACTGTCTACTGCTTCATATGAATTATCACAGTGCTATATTGTGATATATAAAACTAGACTATGATCAAACTTAATCTGAAATGATGACTCCAAAAGAAAAGATAATCAACTTCCTACGACAACGTGTAGAGGTAACAGACGCTGAAGCTGAATTATTTAGTGAGCCTTTTCAGGAAAAAAAACTTCGCAAAAAACAAATCGTCATCCAGCCAGATTTTGTAACCCAACATCGGTATTACATTCTTGACGGTGCATTACGCTCATTTATAAATACGAATGAAGGACAGGAGGTAACGATTGCATTGGCTGTTGAGGATTGGTGGATTACAGATTACAACAGTTATATCTTTCAGCAACCAGCTACGCTATTTGTTGAAGCCATTTCCAAAAGCACTGTTCTACAACTCAGTTATGATTCAGAACAAGTGCTAAAGCAAAGCAATCCAAAGTTTGAGACTTTTTTTAGAATCATGGCTGAACGTGGATTAGCCTCACAACAAAGAAGATTGATTACCAATCTTACCCAATCTGCGGAAAAACGTTATCACCTTTTCCTTCAGCAATACCCCAAATTTGTAGATCTCATTCCTCAATATATTATCGCCTCCTATCTGGGTATGTCTACAGAGTTCCTCTCCAAGATCAGAAACAACAGAGTCAAGAAAAAAAGTTGAACCAGTTCAATTGTATTTTTTAAAGTAGTTCAATTTTTATCATTCCATTTCATCTGAACTTTGTCATATCAAACTAAAAATCAGATGAAAGCATTATTCAATCCAATCCGATTAAGAAGCTTGGAGATTAAAAACAGAATTGTGATGTCTCCAATGCAACAGTACAGTGCCCAAGATGGAATTCCCAATCAATGGCATCTCGTACATCTTGGTAGTCGTGCCGTAGGTGGCGCAGGACTTATTATTACTGAATGCACATCAGTTGCGCCAAAAGGTATGAATACCTTATATGATCTGGGAATCTGGAACGATAAACAGGTTAGTGCATGGAAACCGATTGTTGATTTTGTTCACCAACAAGGAAGCAAGATTGCCGTCCAGCTTTGGCATGCCGGAGGAAAAGGAAGCAGCAGCCATCCAAATGAAGGAATGAAACCTTTGAATGAAGAAGAAGGAGGTTGGGTTCCAAAAAGTTCTTCCAACACGCCTATCGGACGACATCAGCCCGAAGCCATGAACCTTGAAGAAATTCAGCGAGTCAAAGTAGATTTTGTTACAGCGGCCAAGAATGCAATAAGAGCAGGTTTCGATTCCATTGAAATACATGCTGCTCACGGCTACCTGTTCCATCAATTTTATTCTGAACTCATTAATCAGAGAACGGACCAATATGGTGGCAGTTTTGAAAACAGAATCAGGCTACTGGTTGAAACCGTTGAAGAAATCCGAAAAGTAATTTCTTCAGAGATGCCTTTACTCGTTAGGCTTTTGGCTACAGACTACAGTGATGACGCTAAAGCCTGGACGTTGGACAACAGCTTACAGCTTTCAAAAATTTTGAAAGAAAAAGGCGTGGATCTTATTACAGCATCAGGAGGTGGATTTGTCAATGTGGATTCTGCAATTGTAAAGCCGGGGTATCAGCTTCCTTTTGCCACAAGAATTAAGGAAGAAACGGAAATCAAAGTTGGAACTGTCGGGATGATCACCGATGCACTTCAGGCAAATGCAATCATAGAAAGTCAACAATCTGACTTGATTGTAATCGCAAGAGAACTTTTAAGGAATCCTTATTTTGCTATCAATGCGGCAATGGAGCTAGGTGAAAATCCTGCTATTCCTTGGCAATACAAAAGAGCATATCAACACTAAATTCAGAAAAAAATGGATAAACTGATTTGGGTCATCATGGCTTTTGCTGCTGGAGCATTCTTGCCCATGCAAGCAGGTATGAACAGCAAGCTAGCCAAAACAGGAGGCAGCCCCATTCATGCGTCAATGATTTCATTTGCAGTGGGTGTGATCGTTCTAGTTGTTTACATTCTGCTGACTTCTCAAAATATTTCTTGGCGAGGAATAAAGGACGCCCCATCCTATGCATGGCTGGGAGGAATATTAGGTGCATTTTATGTAACGGTCATTGTATTAGCATTTCCAAAGATTGGTCCAGGCATGACGTTCGGGTTGGTAGTGGCAGGTCAATTACTTATCTCTATGCTGATGGAGCATTTCCAGATTATGGGAACTCAATTTCAGCCAATCAATATTTATAGGATCGCAGGTATGCTATTGATAATTGGAGGTGTTGTCATCATGAAAAGATTTTAAAAAACTGTCTTGTTTCAAAACTGGTAACTAGATTGTTCCATCTTGAAATAAGATGGAAAGTAAGGCGGAGTCAATACATAAGAAATTGACTCCGCTTATAAATAAAGATACATCTGCTAATTACGAATAAAACATACTCTTTTGCTTTTCCTTTTTTCTCCTACGTTTCATTTCTTCATCCTCCTCCTCTTCATAATCATAAACTGTACGTCCCTCATTCACAGTTCCTCCTATTTCAAATAGAAAATTCGGAGTATCTACTGATAAAATATTGTTAAGGGTATCAAGCTCCGTATTAAACTGATTCTTAACCTCAGCAGCTTCATTTGGTAACAGATCAGCTCCTTCATTCTGTCTCGAACGCTTCATGGAGGATAATTTAAACTTACCTGTTTCCAAATCTAGTTGCACAATGGCATCAACCTGATAGCCCTTAGTGGTAACTAACCCCTTGAGCGCAACTGCCTCTCCTCTCTGCAAGCACTCTTTCTCCTGCTGTTTCAGCGTTATTCCCATAAACTGATCCTTTATTTTAAAGCTCTTATCAAGCCCATGCTCCTTTCTTTTCCATGCCAACCGCTCTTCCTGATTGTCACTTTTCATGGCTTTCGCGTAGGCATAATGCTCTGTTACTGACCGATTGTAGCCAAACTGCTTGTCAAACTGCTCTTCGCATCGCTGTTTGAACTGACTACGGTCAAAACCTCCCATAACCACTCCTTCCTTCGTACTACGATGATTAGTCAATGGAGATAGATGGGTTTTCTTGTCTGCTCCCTTCCTGCGGATCAAGATGTGCACATGTGTCTGATCACCTGGCTTAAGCGTTCCCCTTTTTACATTACCATCCTGTACCTCCTTATCTGTCCCTTTATACTTACGCTGCCGCTCTATCTTGGCATACCATACAATGTCTTTGCTGGTAAGTCCTTTCCCAAAGTTATCTGCATAGATTTCCATCACGTTGCGTACATATCCACGCAATTTCTCCTTATCGCTACCAAAATGACTCAACTCTTGTTGGGAAGGGGCTATTGTCAGGTTAAAGAATTTAGCATAGTCTTTCCGAATACCTCCTCTGTTAGCATCTAGCATACGGATCACTTCTGAAGGTGTGACCTTATCCCGGTCATGGGTAAAGAAAAACTCCATGTCACTAGGGTGCTTGCCTTCATTCTCTTTCTCTAAATACCGCACTGCCAACTCCGAGCTATCAGTATTTCCTCCTTTCGGACTATTAGTG
Source organism: Limibacter armeniacum (assembly GCF_036880985.1). Taxonomy (NCBI): domain Bacteria; kingdom Pseudomonadati; phylum Bacteroidota; class Cytophagia; order Cytophagales; family Flammeovirgaceae; genus Limibacter; species Limibacter armeniacum. The sequence continues at coordinate 277,732 of NZ_JBAJNO010000001.1, read as the reverse complement.
ATCTCAGCTACCATATTCGTGTAAAATTCTTTTAAAATGAGACAGTTCTTTTAGCACCTTGTCCTTATCTATTCCCCCAAAATGTACCTTGAGTTCCTCATCTGACCCAATGGTTATCTCAAGTCTATTCACCCTCTCCGCAAGCTTTGTCGCTGCTTCTTTTCTAATCATTTGCCGTTCCTGTTCTGTGACCAGCATATGGGTATTTTCCCTATAACTCTTCTGGTTTTGTTGCAGCACCCTTCCTACATTATTCAATAGGTTATTCAGCTTTGCCATATTGTTTTGTACACCAGCTAACTGTCCCGGAATATTCCTGTATTGACTCAACTCCGAAACCAAGAGATTCAGGTTATCCAATGCAGGGATCCACCTCTTATTCTCCTGTTCCCGGATAAAGCTGATAACCCTTCCATTTTCCTTGCTAAGCTTCTTAGCAACTGCCTGCAGGTCACTATCCTGAGGAGCTGATGGATCTATGCCAGTCGAGTTAAAATACTCACAGATCATTTTGATGGTTTCTTCCATCGAACGACCTTTTGCTACTTTTTCAAGCTGCTGCTTTGTTGCTAACCTTAACCGTACGGTTGTGTATTCTTTAGACATGTATGCATTAATTGTATATGATAAAACCTCTTCTAATGGCACTTAAGCTATATGTGTATACAGCCATGTATACATTTTATATTAAAAACCCCGTAGGGCGATCATACGGAACACTTAAGGCACGACTGTTATGTCTCTGCTCGCTAATTTCTGATTTCTCAGAAATTCACAGCCCTCACTTCCTTTTGCTCCCAGTTCAATCCTTGTACTTACTCTTTCATTACGTTTCATTTCTTGCATAATTCATATTAAAAAAATTCCAATTACCACCCTGCACATAGCTTGATTTAATAATCAAACCACATTAGAATTATCACATAATTACAAAACATATTTATTCATCATATATTAATTAACATTATTTAAAAAACTCACAATATATTAATAGTGAGCATATTATATCTTTAAAGCACGAAAATAAAATACATCACATTTATTACAAGCAACTTAGAATAGTTACATTTTAAACCTTTCAATAAGTATTGTACCCAAATATTTTCCATACCAAAAAAGCCCTACTCCAAAAGGGAATAAGGCTTTCCAATTCTACAAGTTCAACACCTGTTTCATCTCTATTACATAGACCGGATCCACATAGGCAATAAGCAGCATATGGGTGGCCTGTTCAAAGGATAGCGGCTGCTTGCCAAACCGTTCGTGGTCTATCCTCTCCAGGCTAATCCCCTTTCGCTTAAGGCTGCTGTAATCCGCCTTCTCCACCTCCCAACAGACAATCACATCCAGCTCATCAAACATCTTCTTGTCATTGTCAAAATCCTTGAGGATTCTGCGCAAAACCGGCTTGAACTCTACCACTACCTGATGCCTGTCCTTGAGTGCATACAGATCATAACGACTCCGGTAGCCTGACATCAAGGGGGCGATGTTTTTGATCAGTCCACTGCCTATCGCTTCAAAGAACAGTCCCACCAATGTTCCTTCCTGATTGACTGGCTCTTTCAGAAAACGGGAATGGGGATTTGAAAGGTCTGGAAAGGCGGCTATTTCCCTAAAGACCTGATTGCGGGACCACTCGGCCTTTTCTTCAATGTTATCCATATGGGGCATATGCTTGAATACTTTTGCAAAATCGTTGAAGAGTTTTGAGGCCAAGGATTTAAACACATCAGGGTTAATATCACTCAGGGATTTTCTGCCGATATCAAAGCGAAGCTCTCCATCCTCAAACAGCATAAAGGTCTGTCCCCAGTACAGGTCCTTTCCCGAAACCGGATGACTGATATCAATGCTGGTGGGCATGCCCTTTGTCGCAAGCTGGATCCCGGAGCCAAACTGGCAGTTCCACTTCGTTTCCTGCCCATCAGATTTCTCCTGTTTAAGTCCATGCTGGTTGGAGAGCTTCTCCCATACGCTGCGCATCGGTACGACACAACTCCAGTACTTGACCGATCGTCCCCTATGGGACAGGGCTCCTTTCCTGACAATGATCTTGCCCTGTATTTTAATGCGCTTCTCCATATCGGATCGATCCCCTCTCTGAAGGAAACGCAGGTACTCATCCATGTCCACAAGCATATGTTCCATTCCTTCGGTGGGCAGCAGGTAACGGAAAGGCAACCGCTCTTCTTGCTTTATTCCCCTTTTATCAAAATAGGTGAAGTCGACCTTAATATTGAGGTCACGGCCAAAAAGCCTGGCCGTATTTCCAAGGGCAGTTCGCGTCCTGAGCAAGAACTTTAGCTCCTCGAAGCTAAAATCAAAGATCGTCTCCTTCTCTACCCCGGTAAGGCTGATATATGTGCCCCTCCTAATATCATCGACTTGCTCATGCTCCACCTTGACAAACTCTTCCTCTCTGGTACGTTTCCAGTTATTTCCCCAACGGACAATGCCTGAGGAGGAAGTCTCTCCATCACCGCTGACAATAAAGAATCGAAAACAGGAAAATATGACATAGGTCAAACCTACCCCTTTTTCTCCCACCGTCTCCCAATCCCATTCCTTGTCTGTTGAGAAAGGTGCCAGCAGGTAAGGCAGCCGGCTTGAACTGATGCCACAGCCATTATCCTCTATCGAAATCTGCTTGTTGTAGGCATCAATTTCCAAATGAATTTTACCTTGCCCTGTTCCCCTCTGACGGATCGCGTCTACGGCATTTTGGGTAAGTTCTGCCAGAATATCCCAGGGAAGGTTGTAGCTTTCATCAATGCTCCGGATTGTTTTTTGGACCAGGGCCACATTCTGTTTTAAAAAATCGATTTCCATGATAAATAAAAAGTTTAGGGGTAAAACATCAGCAGGTGGTCAAACAACCCAACCTGCCGACCATTAAGTATTAGGAGGCTATACCTGCCTGCTGCTTCATACGCTTGAGCTGGGTGAAGTTCACCTTCAGCAGCTGGGAGAGTTCACGGGTATCGTGGACCTGCTCCTGATACCAGAGCTTTCGGAGTCGGTCCAATTTGCTGCTGGACAGCCGGGGTTCTCCGGTTGTAAAACCAATCACGGTCTGCCGGGGGTAAAGCCTGTCCTCTGCTCTCTCCTCCAGTCTGACCTGTCTGGTTTCTTTTCCGTCTGTACGTTGTTGTATTGCTTCCTCTCCTACCCTATACAGATAGAAGATGCTCCAGCTGTTGCAGGCAATAATCAATAGGTCCAACAGGACTGAAACCAGTCCGACCACCCAACTGTTGAATTGGCTACTTGCATGCAGCTCAAGACTTGCTGCTTTTTGCCTTGCGGCAAGTGCCGACAAGACTTGGGTTTTCTCTTTTTCCAGTTCCGAGACCTGCTTGAGGTACTCCCCGATCTGACGGTTTTCACTTGCTGAAAGCAATCCACCCCAGCGTTTGGCCTTGTGACTGTTGAGTGCGGCAATACTTGCCTCAAGACTTGCAACTCTTCCCTCAAAGTGTTGCCTTGTGCTGTCCAAGTCTTGTGCAAAACTGCTCTCCAAGACTTGCCCCTTGGTATCAAGTCTTGCGTGCAGGGCCTTGGCGCCGAAATAGCTGACTGTGATAGAGCCTACCGAAAACAGCAAGGCTAGCACAAGAAGGGTGGTGACTGTACCGCCTTTCAGGTAACGCAGGGTAAGTTGTTGCAACAGGGTTGCCTTGGCCAGTTCCCAAAGCGTGACAAGACTGATGGCCATACATAAAGAAAGCCAGAAGGGCAGGCTGGAGGATAGGGCATCAGCCAGAAAGTAGCAACCTGTGGCAATACTGGCCAGTGGGAATAGGTACCTGCCGACAAGGCCTGCAATGTACAGTTCCTTGTAAGTATCTATATAGGGTTTATCCATCAGCAGGCGGTCTGCCTGCTGACAAATGCGGTGATTGAGAATATTTCGCATCAGTTTAAACAGTGTTATGAAAAGTTGAGGCAATAGCGTATCGATCCCTCCTTGCCAAAGGGCAAAGAGCGGTAGTCAACTTTTCTTTTCCAGAATAGATTAGCTAAAAAGCAGGATAGGGCTACCCGCCTTAAGGGTACGTAAAAGCACTTGCTTGATAAGGTTAGGTTTGCCCTTACACCTTTCTTGCAGCATGGCTTTTGCCTTGCTGACAAATCGCTTGCTATGCACAGCGTCCTTGAAAGGTTTTTCTGCACTGACTAGGGAGAGGTAGCGATCGAAAAGCAAGTGAACAGCCTGCTCCAGCTTGGCTTTTCTCAAGTGTTCCGGAACCAGCTCAGGTGAGCTATGAATGATCTCCTCTTCTGAAAGTGTCTCTAGACCTGAAGAAATTTGCTCTGGATTGTCACTGGGATTGCTTTTTTCTTTTTGCGGAGAAAGCGTCTGCTTCAGCTGCTCAATCACCTCACCTACCCGGATGGTGATCTTGCGTCTCCAGCTTTTGGGGTTTTCGATGGCAAGTACACCAAAACGAACCAGCTCACGGATGGCTCGCTGTACAGTGGATATACTAATCACCAACTTTTCAGCCAGCTGGCTGTTGGTAAAATTCATATTGAGAAGGGCTGTCTTTTCTTTCTGGACAGCAGACAGGTAGGCAAAAAGTCGCTTGGCATTTCCGGTCAACTTACCGGACGCATTGACTTTTGCACGCAATTCAAGTATGTTTGCGCTCATAGATTCAATTAATTTTGTTTCTTACTGAAGCCCTTTAAGGTGATCTGTTTGGCGATGGAAACACCTTAAGTGGGCTTTTTTAATTACATTCTTTAATTTTGCTTTATATTAAAGGATAATCAAAAGTATCATGCTTTTTGCTTTTTGACAATTTTTCTAAACTAAAAAGCTTTACGTCAAAGCAAATAAAGAATGATTCTAAATAAATTGAATCATGACTAAAGAAAAAAAACAAACTACCTCAATTTCCATTACCAAAGAGGCTCAGAAAAAATTTGCTGAAATGCAATTTGAATATGTATTAGCAAAACGAACTAAATCAAATGCAAGTGATTTCTTGATATTTCTACTAGAGAAGTTTGAGAAAGACTTAAAAGCTGGCAAGATCAAACCAGATACAGACAATCAATAAGAGGGGATATCTCCTCTTTTTTATTCTCAATAAAAAAGCATAAGCCTTTCTATCTTATATACTTTCTATTTCTTCTCTATTATTATGTCGGTCATTCTGATGCAGCAGTAGGTCAAAATGATTCAGATCCTAATCAAAATCAATAGGTAGTAATTCACTCATATTTTATGAACTCTCCAATTTTCAAATTGGTATCCTCCCCTTTTATACAAAAACCCTCTTCAGCATTCCTTATAGTACACTTTATTCAATACTTAATAACTGCTATAAAAAATAAATATCTTCTTATTTGTCTGTTCTAATATTTTGTCTCATTTTTAGGACCGAAATAAAAAACAGTCCTTTTTATAGGACCAAAATAACAAACAGATGAATAAGACCGACATTGTCAATTTTTTGAAATCTAAACCTGGATTATCCTTTTCAGGTGTAGAGCTAGAAGCTGGATTACCAAAAGGGACTTTAGGAAAAGTTTCCAGAGGCGAAAGAGAACTTTCTCTTAAACATATGGAAAAGCTAGTGCCTGTCCTTAAAGGTTATGGCTTCTTGGAAGGAGCAAAAGCAGAAGTAATTGCATTTGCCAATCACAAAGGAGGTGTTGCCAAAACCACCACTGTTATCAATGCTGCAAAAGGTCTTGCGATGCGAGGATTAAAAGTATTGATGGTCGATATGGATGCTCAAGGTAACCTATCTCAAATTGCAGGCTACGATGATCCTGAAGTTTCAGCAGGTGATGCTTTGCTAGAAAAGCAAATACCTCTTCCGATTGTTCCTGTTACTGATAACCTAGATATAGTACCAGCAGACCTTTCTTTAGCTGAAGCAGATATCGTATTGATGCAGGAAATAGGTGGTTTTAATAAGCTAAATTTATTATTGGACCCACTTAGAAATGAGTATGACTATATTTTGATAGACTGCCCTCCTGCCTTGAATATTATTACAAACTCGGCTCTTGTTGCAGCTGACAGTTGTGTTATTTGCCTTGTACCAGAAGTATCAGGTATCAAAGGACTAGGAAAATTGCTGGATAGAATCGAGGAAGTAAAAGTCAAAATCAACAGCAAGCTGAGAGTTAAAGGAGTCCTATTTACAGTGGTAAAACAAAATACCAGCCTCCACACTCAGAACATGGATTTTGTAAGAGCTGAATTATCTGGAGGTGTCCCTGTTTTCAATAGTGTCATCAACCAGAACATCGCTGTATCAGAAGCCCAATCCGCTCAACAGTCCATCTTTGACTATGCGCCATCAAGTAAAGGTGCCGTAGATTATCAGGACTTTATTACTGAATTTGCAGGATTTTAAACGATCAAGATTAATACTTAACAGAAATGAAGAAGAAGATTGCTATGCCAGGTATGTCACTTGGAGGGAAGAAAATTAATCTAGACGAAGAGATAAAAAAGAACATTACTGTGTTGGAGGAACTAAAAGGTTTTATTCCAACACCAACACAGGAAGAGCGTGAACTACTCAAAGAAAGCATTGCTGCTGAAGGATGTAAAGAACCATTACTCTTATGGGAACATCGTCATGAAGCTGGCACTGAATATATCTTGGTAGATGGTCACAACCGATTTGGTGTATGTCAGGAAATTGGAGCTGATTTTAATATCCGTATCAAGTCCTTTGAAAATATAGAAGCTGTCAAGGACTATATGATAGACATACAACTGGGTAGAAGAAACCTAACAGAACAACAAAAAAGTTACTTGAGAGGTCTCTACTACAATAGAGAAAAGCAAAAGGCTTTCAAGCAAGCTACAGATGAAGCTGGAAAAGGTGAACGCACAAGTGAAAAGGTTGCTAAACAATACAATGTTTCTGAAAAAACAATTCGTAGAGATGCTGAATTTGCTTCAGGTTTAGAAGCTATCGGATCTGTTGACCAAGCAGCCCGAAAAGAAATTCTGTCTGGAGAACGCAAAGTCAGAAAAGCAGACATTCAACAACTAGGCAAACAAAAAGAAGCGGATGCTCAACAACAACTTGCTAAAGAACTACTAACAAATGGAAAATTGCCTGTCCATGAAAATTGGTCTAAAGCAGATCAATCCAATGTTACTGTAGCCCATGACACCATTATTTCTGAGCAAGAAGAACTAAAACAATTGTACCAAAAAGCGTGTAAGCAAACCGATTTATTGTACAACAAAAGAGATATTCAAGCATTAAAAGCTCTAGAGCAAATCCTTGAAGAGACTAAAGCACTTTTAGGTAAAGGATAAAACCTCTCGATTGGGTCAAATTGTCCCAATCGAGAAAAAGGTTCCCTCCAATTTAAATTACAATACAACCTTTTTGATACAGTACCTTACGTTCGGGTCAAATTGTCCCAATCGAGAAAAGATCTTGAGTGTAGCCTAAAGGAAAGTTTAGTTCGTAAAAAAACTGGACAACCTTTTTGATACAGTACCTTACGTTCGGGTCAAATTGTCCCAATCGGAAAAAGATCTTGAGTGTAGTCTAAAGGAAAGTTTGTTCGTAAAAAAACTGGACAACCTTTTTAATACAATACCTCTACGTTCGGGTCAAATTGTCCCAATCGGGAAAAGATCTTGAGTGTAGTCTAAAGGAAAGTTTGGTTCGTAAAAAATCTGGACAACCTTTTTGATACAGTACCTTACGTTCGGGTCAAATTATCCCAATCGAGAAAAGGTTTGAGCGGAGTCTAAAGAAAGGTTTAGCTCGTAAAAAAACTGGACAACCTTTTTGATACAGTACCTTACGTTCGGGTCAAATTGTCCCAATCGGGAAAAGGCTTGAGCGGAGTCTAAAGGAAAGTTTGGTTCGTAAAAAAACTGGACAACCTTTTTGATACAGTACCTTCCGTTCGGGTCAAATTGTCCCAATCGGGAAAAGATCTTGAGTGTAGTCTAAAGAAAGGTTTAGCTCGTAAAAAAACTGGACAACCTTTTTGATACAGTACCTTACGTTCGGGTCAAATTGTCCCAATCGGGAAAAGGTTTGAGCGGAGTCTAAAAGAATGTCTAGCTCGTAAAAAATCTGGATAACCTTTTCGATACAGTATCTTCCGTTCGGGTCAAATTGTCCCAATCGGGAAAAGGCTTGAGCGGAGTCTAAAGGAAAGTTTGGTTCGTAAAAAAACTGGACAACCTTTTCGATACAGTACCTTCCGTTCGGGTCAAATTGTCCCAATCGAGAAAAGGTTTGAGCGGAGTCTAAAGGAAAGTTTGGTTCGTAAAAAAACTGGACAACCTTTTTGATACAGCACTTTACGTTCGGGTCAAATTGTCCCAATCGGGAAAAGGCTTGAGCGGAGTCTAAAGGAAAGTTTGGTTCGTAAAAAATCCGGACAACCTTTTTGATACAGTATCTTCCGTTCGGGTCAAATTGTCCCAATCGGGAAAGGTGTAACCCCTTATTAGGGATAATAAGCTAGATAAATAGTAATTAATTGATACTGTACTTTATTGGTTGTTTCCAGTTTTACTTTGATTTATAAGTACCAAAAAGGTTGTTGACAATAGAGAATTTTATTAGAAATATGCACTGTACTTTATTGGTTGTATAATCTTTTAACCTTTAGAAGAGAAAATATAATTTTATAAGGATATATTTCCTCAAAATCTCTCTTTCTAAATCTATGGTTGTCTTTATGAGAGTTGTTTCTTTATTATTCTTTATTTCTTTATAGAGTCTGTAATTGATTGATAATATGCTATTTATGACTGTTTCGTGTACTAAAATGGTTGTTGTTAAGTACCTTTTTGGTTGTTCAACAGTATCATAATGGTTGTTGTTAAGTACTAAAATGGTCGTTTTAATGTACTTTATTGGTTGTCCACTGTACTAAAATGGTTACTAAGCCCTTTTTGAAAATTATAATATGAATTACGTAATCACAAAGCCTAATAGAAGGGTTAGAAAAAGTAATGCCCTTATCAATGCAAAAGAAAAAGTTTCACTCTCAGCTATGGAGCAGAAGCTAATTTTATTCGCCATTACTGAGCTGGATGGAGAAAACCCATCTAAACCTTTACAGATTGAGTTTCAGGATTTCTTTGGACAACAGAAGTTACGATCAAGTCAATACAGAGACCTACGAAAAGCTTGCAAGGCTGTAGCTTCAGCTATGGTAGCATTTGAGGAAGAGGACAGCGAAGGAGAAGTTGTTCTGGGACATTATGTACCTGTTTTTGCAGAAATCGTGGCAGACAATAATAAAGGAGAACTCACATTCGAGTTTAACCAACGTATAATGTCACATATTACGGACTTAAAGAAAAACTTCACATCCTACCTTTACCGTAATATTTCTGACTTGAAAAGTGGTCATGCTATTAAGATTTATGAATTGCTAGTACAAGGGGTTGGTCATTATTCTCATAGAGAGTTTCGATTAGATGAACTAAAAGAGATTCTTGGTCTTACAGGTACCAAAACCTATCAGCACTTTGGTAGATTCAGACAAAACGTATTGGATAAGGCTTGTACTGAGATTACTGAAAAAACAGATATAGATGTAAGTTGGGAAATTGCTGAAAAGAAGCTTAGAAGAGTAACGGCAGTTCGTTTTCAAATGAGCGAAAAACAGCCGATGGAGAAAGTGACTGCTACAGAAAAGAAGACAACACCTCCAGTTGAGAATAAGCCAAGACAACTTACCTTAGCAGATATTGATAAAGCATCCCCTATTAAGTCGGATGATTTTACTTTTGAATCGGAAAAACATTACAGGCTTTATAAGCGGATGACAGAATTGGGGTTGTCCAAAGAACAGGCAATTAAAGTAGTGAATAAAGTTGGCGTATCAAGAGACTCCGGTATTTGGGTTCTGATTAACGAACTGAAGATGGGAATCAAAGATGGGAAAATTATTAATGCTAAAAGCTACACACTTAAGTTGCTTCAGGAAAAGTATGGTTTAAAACTCTAACTGTTCAAGGAAAAGGTCGATGTAGTAACTCCTATACACCCAAAGTGAGTGCATAGGAGTAAAAGGGGTAATCTTATGAATCGGATTTTTGATAAGTCAACTCTTTTTTGACCATTCTTAATTCAATACCGTTGAGGATAATCGGTATGTCTTTTTCATAATTCTCAATCACAACTTTAATTGGAGAAGTACCATCACTGTAGATTTGCATATTTGCACTTGATGGGTATAGGTTACCAAGCTTATTACTGCTTGTTGGTTCTACAGCAGGAACTGCCAACCTTTTACCTCTGCGATCATTTACATATAGTTGATAGGTGTTGAGTTGCTTCTCCAAAATGGTGGTTCCTTTTACGACCGCCAATTGCTTCATGGAGTGATGGTAAGTTTTCAGCATATACTCTCCAGCAGGCAAATTTTCAAGTGTTAGAATCAATTGATCATCTTTTTCGGCGATGACACCATCCATGGCAACATATGGTTGGTTGCCCAAAAGTCCATGTCCTGAAGTCCACTCCAATGGTTTGCTTGCTTCAATGGACATCATCGCTTCTCCAAAATCCTTTAAGGAATAGGTAGATGACTTGTTACCACTCCAGCGCTCCCATTCAAATTGAAGTAACTGCTCTTCATTACCCAAATCAACTTTAACCATTGGGTAGTCCATTACCGCTGAAATAGTATTTAACCTCACATTGGAATAATAAGGGATTACTTTTCCTTCCACACTATCAGACTTCAATCCAACTGCTTTTGCTGTAATTTTATACGTTCCGTCCTTCAATGTAGAGCGGACAATGATGGATGCAGTACCGTAATAAGCTTTGTTTGGGTTGGCTCCAATTTCAGCACCACCAATCAGTTCGGCGGCGTTACCCTTGATTTCAAACGTTACAAAAGTTGAATCGGTAGTGACATGATTACCATTCTTATCAAGAATATAGGCTCTGACCATTCTCATGTCAGCGCCACTGGCTTCCATATCTGTACCTTGCTCTTCAATTTCAAGCTTGATCTGATAGGCTTTCCCTGCTTTGTTGAGCGTGTAATCTGTTACTTCTTTTCCTCTGATAAATCCTTTCGCTACCAGATCGCCTTTCGTTTCGCTCAGCATGAAAGTATAGGAAGGGTGAAGACAATTGATTCGGGTTGGGTCTGTATCTGGCTTTTGGCGAGCCACTAGTTTCCCGTTATTGTAGAGAGCCACTTCATCGCAGTTGCTGAATACATGAATGGTGTGGTCATCACCGGCTCTTTGATCTGTGATATAGACCATCGGTATTTCCGTCATTTCTGATTTGTACCAGAAGTTGACTGGGTTTGGAACACGATAGATGGAGTAAGGACGATCTAATCTCATACCCCAATTTTTCTTGAATGAGAAGTAATCATGGGCAGTCCACAAGGCCACACCAAAACGGTTAGCTGAACCTCTCGATTTTGAAACCTCGAATTGGTTTAGGTATGCTTCAGGTGAGCTTCCATGTTCACAAAGGAAAGAGAAATCATCTTCTGTGATCGGCATATTCTGATAGTCCATAGGGGTGTAGATATCAGCCACGCCAGAGTGAACAGGTGAATTCCAAGGAGCCCCGTTTGAGCCCGTCATACGTGTCGGGTCTTCTTCCTTACAGATAAATTGAAGACTTTCTACAGGACCTCTATGGTTAATGCCTGCACTCCACAAAAAGATAGAAGGGTGGTTGCGGTGGTTACGGATCATGATTCGGGTAGATTCTTCCAAATTATCAAACCATTCACCTTCTTTAAAATTAAGCCATGTAGGTGCTTCTTCCATCAGTAGGATACCCAATTCATCGCAAGTGTCTATAAAGGCATTGTCATGCGGATAATGTGCCAGTCTAACTACATTGTAACCCGTATCCTTGAATTGCTCCGCATCCTTACGGTGAAAAGAGTTGGCTACCGCATCGCCAATAAATGGATACTGCTGGTGCTTGTTTACGCCTACCAGTTCAACATTCTCACCATTTATCAAAAGTCCTTTACCATCCACAAACTCAATCTTACGGATGCCAAGTTTGTTTTCAATAGCATCCATCAGTTGGTTGTCCTGATAAACCAGTGTCTGTACCCTGTAAAGATATGGATCATCAATTGACCAAAGCCTCAGGTTCTCAGTGATGCCTGTTCCTTGGATAAAGGTTGACTCGCTATTGGCTTTTACTGTCTTGCTGGATGCGACCTTTCGTACTACATAGCCATCTTTGTCAACAATTCGTTGCACGATCTGGCACTTCACATCCTTTGATTGCATATTGCGGACAGTTGAACGGATAGAGATTGTTGCATTGTTTTTATCCACTGTCGGCGTTGTGATAAACACACCCGCCAACTGGTCTTCCCAATCGAAAGTCAAATGCAATGGATTTTTTACCACCAAATAAACATCCCTGTACAGTCCACTCATCAGCAGGTAATCCCTGATACTTCCATCAGGTGGAATAGTTGTATCAAGACGGTTGTCCACACTTAGTACAATGGTGTTTTCTGTTCCATCCTTGTAAACGTAATTGGTGATATCAAAATGGAAAGGAGTGAAGCCACTTACCTTATGGGCACCTACATATTGTCCGTTTACCCAAAGTCTTGTATGTTGGTGTGCTCCTTCAAACTCAAGCATGACGTGTTGACCCTCCTTGAAAGAAACGGATAGCTTTTTTCTATACCATCCTAGATATCGGTGAAAAGTAGGTTGAGAAGCATCATCCTGACTGTTATCCAGTTCATTGGAAGATAGTTTCATTGTATGAGGTACATGCACTGTTTCCCAACCGGAATCATCATATTCAGTAGAAGCAACTGTTGTTTCAGGAAGGTTGCCCCTATAAAAAGTCCAAGAATCATTGATGTTAAGTCTAGTTCTGGCATTTTGAACCTGTTCGGTAGTTTGAGCTGAGACGTTTTGAATAAAACAGATGGTGTATAAGATAAAAAACAAGCCAAATGCTTGAGTTGAATATTTTTTCATAATGCTTATTGGTATTGATTAAAGTTATAATTGAATGAAGATGTTGCTCCAACCAGACAGTATTTTGTAGTTGGAATGAGTACATTTTGCATGATTTCAATATAAGGGGTCACCAATGTTGGTATAGGGATAAAAAAAAGAGAAAGGAGGGGGGATTTCAGAAAATTGAAAATGAGAGCATATTTATAAAGTACTTGTATTTGTACAGGTTGTTAATTCTGAATGGTATTGAGGCTTGAGTGGTGTTTAATGGGGGATAAATTCTGTCAAATAACGATTGTAAACTGATTTGGAGTACAAATGTGGTGGGTTCTAGAATAGGAAAAGTCCTATATTTTGATACCATATCATATATCAAGGATATGTTCATTTTTCAATACTGACATATGATCTTTAACTGATGACATACTTGAAGAAAAACCGAGGGCTATTCAGCGGAATGCTATTGGCTATTATTGGGTTTACTTGTTCTTGTGAGTTAAAACAGGAGCTTGAGAAACCTAATATTATTTACATCATGTCTGATGACCATACTTCTCAAGCAATTGGTGCTTATGGAGGACGTTTAGCAAGCCTAAACCCGACACCTAATATTGATAAGTTGGCAAAGGAGGGAATGATGTTTGAAAATGTGTTTTGTACCAATGCAATCTGTACACCGTCTAGAGCAACCATATTGACAGGGCAATACAGCCAAGCCAATGGTGTACTGGACCTGTCAGGATCACTTCCTGCTGAAAGACAATATTTACCGCAGGCAATGAAGGAAGCGGGTTACCAGACAGCCATGATTGGTAAGTGGCATCTGGAGGCTGAGCCAGCAGCTTTTGATTACTATCAAGTACTACCAGTTCAGGGAAAATATTTCAACCCGTCTTTTAGGATAAGGGGAGAAAAGCAATGGCCTAAAAATACGGTTTCCTATGAAGGACATTCATCGGATGTGATTACAGACTTGACGCTTGAATGGCTTAAGGAAAAAAGGGATAAGAATAAGCCATTCTTCCTGATGCATCACTTCAAGGCTCCCCATGATTTTTTCGAGTTTGCACCTCGTTATGCGAAATATCTTGAAGATGTAGAAATTCCAGAGCCGACAAGTTTATATAACCAAGGCAATCATGGTTCAATTGCAACAAGAGGAGAGAACGATTCATTGATTCATATTATTGGTTCTTCTATTTCCAAGCGAAATATCAACCGTGATATGGGTAAAGATCTTAAGGTTGATCAATCATTGGAAGGGGATGCCTATACAAAGGCGTCTTATCAGGAATACTTGAAACGTTACCTGCGTTGTGTCAAAGGTGTGGATGATAATATCAAAAGACTGATGGATTATCTGGAGAAAGAAGATTTACTGGACAATACCATTATCATTTATACTGGTGACCAAGGAATGATGCTAGGCGAACATGATTATCAGGATAAACGCTGGATGTACGAGGAGTCGATGAGAATGCCTTTTATTGTTCGTTATCCGCAAATGATAAAAGCAGGACAGCGAACAGATGCATTGGTAAACAATACAGACTTTGCACCTACCATGATCTCATTGGCAAAAGGAAATATTCCAGAACAGATGCATGGCAAATCTTTTGAATGCATACTGACTACTGGAAAAGAACCGGAAGACTGGAGAACGGCCACCTACTACCGTTATTGGATGCATATGGCACATAAGCATGCCAATCCTGCCCATTTTGGTATCAGGACCAAGCAATACAAACTGATCTTCTTCTACGCAAAACACTACGACCCGGACAACCACAAAAAGGAGTGGGGCGCCAATTACTATTTCGAGTCTCCGGTAGGCTGGGAGTTGTATGACCTGGCGAAAGATCCGAATGAAATGAATAATGTTTATGGTCAAGAAGAATATGCAGCTATTACTCAAGACTTGAAAGAGCAGTTGCTGGCGTTACGTGCCCAATACAACGAAGGGGATGAGCAGTATCCGGAAATACAGAAAGTAATAGAGGAAAACTGGGATACCGTGAAAATGGAAGAAGTAGCATTCAAGTAGTAACCTGCTATCAGGCAAGTTGGAATTCATAAATAAGTTGGAAGAAAAAAGACCCCACAATTTGTGGGGTTTTTCTATTTATATAATTCAGCGTATAACCTATTTTTACTTTTTAACCTTAATGAGAGCTTTAGGTATATTATTCTAAAGGTGATCCCGCCCAGTAGTATCTCCTCAGTTTTTATCTGAAACATGCCTCTAAAAGCCTATTACAAGATTAACGTTTTCATTTTTGTCAGGGAAAAGCATTTATATTGATCTACATTCAAGATAGATATAATAAAAGAAGAGGACTTAGTCCTCTCTTTTATATCCACATATAACACACATTGAAGCAATTAACACATAACTTCATCGCTTTGTTGACAGTATATTTTGAATAACTTATAGTCTTTGCCTTTAGTCTAGAAAAGAGCTTCCGCTTCCAAAGTCAGAAGCGAAAAGCTCTTACTACCAAATATGATCGTTGATTATTTTGAAGTTGCCCATGCCAAAACGCCTTCTCCATTAAATTCAATTTCAAACGCAAAAGCATACTCACAAGGCTTTTGGTCAGGAAGGTCAATTCTTAACCCATTCTCTGTTTGTTTCCATTGAAGCAATGCATTGTGCCCAAGTAGCTTCACATTTTTTACGCCAGAGGTAATATATTTTGATTTAGAACTAACTGCAGGAATAACCACATACCCCTTATCTGTCCAATCCATGGCGATCGCGTATAGCTTACCATCTTTTGTCGTAAACCTAAAGTCATCAGCAGTCAAGTTTTCGTTAGAGCCTTCTGTATGATGCCCTGTCGCTACTTTAGTAGGACCTTCTCCAAATATTTTCCAAGGTCTGGTCCCATATATGGCATTTCCATTTACTTTAAGCCAATCACCCATCGCAAAAAGAATTTTCTGTTGATCTTCAGGGATAGTGCCATCAGCTTTCGGCCCCACATTCAGTAGCAGACAACCATTTTTACTAACAATATCCACCAGATCGTCAATTAGTGTATTGACTTCTTTGGACTCCCAATTACTTACGTAAGACCATGAATTCTTACCGATAGAAGTATCTGTTTGCCAAGTTTCTTTTCTTATATCTGACATTTTACCTCTTTCTATATCATAGACATTAGTTCCTTCAGGGAAAGTGATCTTACCAAAGTTTTTGCTTTGCAATACCACTGGTTTGTCCCATTCAGCACTTTTGTTGTAGTAATAGGCCGCCATTTTTGGGTGATATGGTGTAAATTCATCACGGTCCATATAAAAGTCAAACCATAGTATATCTGGCTGGTATTGGTCAATAATATCCTTGGTGCGGTTCCACCAAAGCTCCAGAAACTCTTTATCAGCAGGGGCATAGTGATCGTGAGGTCTGCTATAAAGATCAGAATATGTAGGGTCCATCGTATCAAAGCCCTTCTTATAAGTATAGTAGTTCCAGTTGAAGGCAAAGTGGGAAGATGCTCCAATCTTGAGGCCCCGCTCATGAGCTTCTTTTGTTAGTTCGCCTAAAATATCTTTTTTAGGTCCCATTTCCACTGAGTTCCAACGAGTATAGTTGGACTTATACATGGCAAAACCGTCATGATGTTCTGCTACAGGAACAATGTATTTAGCCCCCGCTTTTTCAAAGATTTCAATCCATTCTTTGGCATTGAAGTTTTCACCTTTGAACATTGGGACAAAGTCTTTATAGCCAAATTCACCTGGATTACCATAAGTATTTATATGGTGCTGATAAACTCCCGAAGGTTTCTGAGTCTTTGCTATACCAGAAGGATCCCAAACAACACTATCCATATACATTAGTCGTGGGTACCATTCTGATCCAAAAGCTGGAACAGAATATGGACCCCAGTGAATAAAGATGCCAAGTTTTGCATCCTGAAACCAAGTGGGAATTTCGTATTGCTGAAGCGATTCCCAGTTTGCCTGAAACTGCACCGGATCTTTTTTGATTGTTTTCTGTTCAGTAGAACAGGCACAAAGTAGTGCAGTTAAAATTGTTAGTACTGCCTTTCTCATAGGGTATTTATTTTTATGCGTGCTCCCTCAGTCTGTGAATCAGGATAGGAGTAACAATGGATTTGAGCCCATTGCTATGAGCAGCTCTTTTGGTTTTTGATTATGATCAAATTTAGAGTAAACCGAATTGGGTAATTAGTAATTATCTCATTGAATAAAGGGTGAAAATTGGATGTACCCTTTTTGTTGCGAAAAATAGCTCTAACTGCTTATGTCAAGATGTTTCCAAAAAGGTAAAAGAATGTACATAGTGAATATTCATTCATTTATAATAAATGAAATGCTGAATAAAATGGGTTGGATGGCTAAATTTTAGTAGGGTAATTTTATAGTGTAAAACACACGTTTTATTACTACTGAGGGGGTAAAAAGATCGTAGTAGAGGGGGTATTTTTAATAGTAGGCTCTTTGAGATTGTATTAAAATAGGTATTTGTATAATTTTCAATCATAATTTAAGGGTGATTTCAAATGCCCGACATATACACACATTGCTTTTTACTTGACAACCTATTACCCCAATAGCAACATATGAAAATGAATACAAGAATAACGGAATTTGGGTTGTGCTTTCTACTAATACAGTTTTTGTTCTCCTCAATATTATATGCAAAGGACCGTATAATGGTCTTTGAGCATTATACTACTGTAGAGGGGTTATCACAAAATGATGTAAACTGTATATTCCAAGATAGCAGAGGTATCCTTTGGATTGGTACTGATGATGGTTTCAGTACATTTGATGGTTATGCCTTTACAAACTATAGAATGGATACCCATGACTTGTCCTCTAACCTTATACATAAGATACTAGAAGATGAGTATGGAAATATTTGGATAGGAACTGCCAATGCAGGTGTAAACCGCTTTGATTGGAAAACGGAAACATTTACTTCATTTGAAAATACAGCTTCTTCACCGAACCTGTTTACATCAAACCATGTATCTTCTATGACTCTAGATGGAAAAGGCAACCTATGGTTTGGTAACATTAAGGGGTTGAACTGTATCGATAAAGCTTCATTAAATTCAAATGAGTTAGAAGTAAAGAAATACTATCATAATCCTCACAATCCAGAAAGTCTTACCTCCAGCATTATTAATACCTTGTATTGTGATAAAGATGGTGAACTTTGGGTTGGTAACAGAAAGGGCTTACAGAAGTTTGAAGAACCCAAAGACGGGCAACGATATGGTGTCTTCAAGACTTTCCTAAAAAGTGGTGAAAACAGTGTTTATGCTATCTGTAAATCAGAAAAGGGCTTGTATATTGCTTATTTTGATGGTGTGTTTGAATTGGTTAATAGTGCAAATCCTACCTTAAATAAAATATCGAACCTTAAGAGTAATAGGATGAAACTTGATTCTTATGGAACGGTATGGGCAGGAACAGAGGATGGACTCTATCTCCTAAGGCCATCCTCTGAAAATCGAGACCTAGAAGAAGTGGGGCATTTTAAGAATAACATTTATGATGAACACAGTATCAGTAAGAACCTGATCAAGGATATTTACGAAGACCGTACAGGCATTATTTGGATAGGAACCAATGGCGGAGGTATCAATAAATATAATCCACGTAGGAAGCGATTTAAGCATATTAAGAAATCACCTGAAAATGGTAGTCTATCCTATAATGAAATACGAGCAATTTTTGAGGATAGTGATCATAACTTGTGGATAGGAACAGAAGGAGGAGGTATCAGTTATTTACCTAATGAGAATAATGAATCATTATATACTGGTTATAAGAATATCGATGTTTCGTTAGACTTAAAGTCTCAGAATATAGTTTATGACTTTGCTGAATGGAGAGGGAAAATCATCATTGGGGTAGGATATCCATCTAAAGCTTTGGCAATTCCAAAAGGAGAAGTTTCACGGTTTGAACAAAACAAGCAGGCTTATATTTTCAGTCCGGATATTAATACGAATGCTGTTTTCTCTATTGAGGCAGAGGGCGATTCACTACTATGGATGGGAACGTATGGAGGGGGATTGTTCAGAGGACATTTCTATGATGGTGAAATACATTGGTCAAACCCACAAATTGTATTAGAAAATACAGGGAATGAAAATGCAGAGATCGTCAGAAAGGTAATCACTGATAGTGAAGGCAATGTTTGGGTTGGTACAGATAAAGGATTGGCTTTGATCAAGGAATCTGAAAAGTTGAAAGAAAATCCTAGTATCAAGCTTTTCAGATCAAATCAAGGCGAAAATTCACTTAGCTATGACTATGTGCTTCCAATTTTTGAAGCTTCCAATGGTGAGGTATGGGTAGGAACTATGGGAGGGGGATTGAATATTGTAAAACTGAATGGAGAGCAGATAACATTTAACTACCTGAGTACAAAAGATGGCTTGCCAAGCAATGTCATTAAATCAATCGAAGAAGATAATTATGGTAACCTTTGGGTTGGTAGTAATCATGGTCTATCTAAAATTAATCTTAAAACAAGGGCTGTTATCAATTATGATGTGAGTGATGGATTACAGGATAATGAGTTTGGAGAACTAGCAGTATTAAAGAGACATGATGGAACACTCCTTTTTGGAGGTGTAAATGGATTTAATACTTTCTTTCCGCATGAAATAGTAGATGATCATACCGTAGGGCAGCTAACTTTTACCAACCTGCGTGTATTAAATAAGCAGATAGAGGTTAATGAATCATTTGATGGTAGAACAATTCTCAACAAAGCGATAAGTGAAACTGATAAAATTAGTCTGACATATGCACAAAACAGTTTTTCTGTTCAGTTTTCGAACCTTCATTATGGAGCTCCAGATAAAAACCGTTATAAGTATAAATTGGAAGGTTTTGATAAGGAGTGGGTTTATGCAGATGCATTTCAGAGAGAAGCCAAATACACCAATATTCCTCCAGGAAGTTATACCTTGCTAGTGAAAGGAGCCAATGGCGACAATGTATGGAACCCGGAAGTGCTTTCCCTTAAGATCGAGGTCATGCCGCCCTGGTGGTGGACCTGGTGGGCAATGATCACCTATGTGGTGCTGTTTATAGCTGCCGCCTATTTCTTCTCGAAATACTCCTTGATTACGGCGAGAAAGAAAAACCAATTGGAACTCGAAAAGTTGGAGCGGGAAAAACTAGAGGACCTGAGCCAACTGAAAATGCAGTTCTTCACCAATATTTCGCATGAGCTCAGAACACCGCTTACCCTGATCAACACCCCGATAGAGCGGTTGATCAGGAAAGGGTCGGAGATCAGCCAGGAGGAAAAACAAAAGTCTTACCAGTTGATTTCCAACAATGTGCAACGCCTGATCAGGATGGTGGACCAGCTGCTGGATTTCCGCAAAGTAGAGCAAGGCAAAATGAAATTGCAGTTGTCCAGAGGCAACTGGGCCACCTTCGTAAGCCAGGTGCACCAGGCGTTCCGTGAGCTGGCGACACACGCCAAGCTTGATTTAGAATGCCATATTGAAGATGAGCCTATCTATGGATATATGGATATCGATAAGCTGGAAAAGATCTTCTATAACCTGCTCTCCAATGCCATCAAGTTTACCCCGCAGGGTAAAGTAAGCATCTCAGTAAGGGAAGAAGAGGGTTGGGCCAAAGTGGTCGTCAAGGACACGGGCATCGGGATACCGCTTGAGAAGCAAGTCAACCTCTTTGACCGCTTCTATCAGGTGCAGAACCTGGAATCAGCCAAGAACAGGGGGACCGGTATCGGGCTGGCTTTCACCAAGAGCCTGGTGGAGCTGCACCACGGCAAGATTACGTTTGAAAGTGAGCCAGGTGTCGGCACGACATTCTTCATTGAAATTCCACTGTCCGGGGCTATCTACCAGCAGGACCAGCTTGAGCAGACCACCTCACCTCTTCACCTTTCTGCAGTGGACATTGAAAACCACGAGGAGGAAGAAGAAGAAAAGGTAACCAAACCTAAAATCCTGGTGGTGGATGACAATGCGGCTATCCGTGATATGCTGAAAGGGATTCTGGAAGAAAACTACATTGTTTATCTGGCTGAGGATGGTGAAAAAGGATTGTCGCTGGCACGTGAAAAAATGCCGCAGCTGGTGGTTTCGGATGTGATGATGCCGGTAATGGACGGTTATGAACTTGTGCAGCAAATGCGGGACGACGATCAGCTTTGCCATTTGCCGGTTGTGTTGCTGACGGCCAAAAGCTCCAAGGAAAGTAAGCAGAAAGGGTATGAATATGGCGTGGATGCCTACGTAACCAAGCCGTTCAATACGGCGCTGCTTCTGGCAAGGATTCATGCGATTATCGAAAACAGAAGCAGCCAGCAGAAGCGTTTCAGGACTAACTTCGAGATTCAGCCTAGTGAAATTGCCTTTACCAGCATTGATGAGCGTTTTATCAACCGACTGGTCAAGATCGTGGAAGAGAATATCTCAGACTCTGAGTTCACAGTCGAGAAGTTAGCCATGGAGTACGGGGCAACCCCTCTGAGACTTAACCAAAAGCTCAAGGCGCTCACAGGCCAGACGGCCAAAGGGTTTATCCGGAATATCAGGCTCAAGAGAGCCGCTCAGATGTTAAAGTTAGGTCGATACAGTGTTAGTGATGTGACCTATGAAGTTGGGTTCAATGACTTGAAATACTTCAGAAATTGTTTCAAAAAAGAGTTTGGAATTCCTCCGTCACAATTCCTGAAACAGGAAGTGAAAGAAGAAGAGGAAAATACCCTGATGGAAATAGAGTAAACCCTATTGCGGTGGAGCTCGCCTATTGTGGTAGAAATACTGTTGACAACGATTGACATGAATAACTTGAAGAACGCTATTTTTTTAATGATTGGATGCCTTTTGGGCAGTAGCATAGATAGCTACGCCCAAGTTGGCAACCCAACTTTTGAGACTATTTACCAACGCCCGATCCCTGGCTGGTTCAACGAAGCCAAGGTGGGCATATTCGTGACATGGGGGCTGTATTCAGTGCCCTCGTATGTTCCCAAAGGATATGCCGAATGGTATTGGAAAAGAAGTCAACATGAAAGCGCAGTCAAGGCGTTTCATCAACGGGCTTATGGGCAGGATTTCGATTACACGCAATTTGCCGATCGGTTCACCGCTGAATTATGGGACCCTGACTACTGGTGTGAAATTTTCAAGAAGTCTGGGGCAAAATATGTCGTGACCACAGCCAACTACCACGATGGGTTTGCCATGTATCCAACTGATTATGCGGAAACCATTGGCCGGAAAGATTGGAATAGCATGGTCGCAGGACCAAAGCGTGATATCATAGGTGAGCTGAAGGAAGCAGGCGAGAAGCAGGGGTTGAAAATGGGTATATATTACTCGCTAATTGAATGGTATCACCCTTGGTGGGAAAACGATAGGGATCGCTTTGTGAAAGAATGGTACCACCCTAAGTTTAAGGAGGTGGTGAACAGGTATAAGCCTTGGCATATCTTTTTGGATGGCGATTGGATGAGCTACAGGCATTGGCGCAGCGAGGAGCTGGCCCATTGGTTGTACACGGAATCGGCAGTAAAAGAGTATGTCGTGACCAATGACCGATGGGGAAAACCCGCCCGTGGCAGCTATGGCGACGTTTTCGAAAGTGAATATGGGGCCGGAAAATACACCTCGCCTGAACACCCTTGGCAAGAAGACCGGGGCATAGGTAACAGCTATGGCTACAACCGCATGGAGAATATCTATGACTACGACTCCCGGGATGAACTGATCCGCACGCTTAGCGGTGTGGTGGGAGGCGGTGGCAACTTCCTGTTATGCGTGGGACCAACAGCTGATGGACGGATACCCGTCATTATGCAAGAACGTCTTTTGCAGGTTGGTGAGTGGCTTCAGATCAATGGCGATGCTGTGTATGGCAGTACTGCCAGCCCATTTTGGCCACGTACTTTTGATTGGGGAACCGTTTCCAAAAAGCCTGGAAAGTTATTTTTGCACATTCACAATACTGACATAGGCCAAATCCAATTGGAAGGGTTATCGGCAAAAATCAATCAGGTCAACCTGTTAACCAAGAAAGGAAAGGTCCCTGTAAAGTATGAGTACAACAAGGAAACCCTTTCACTGCGCTGGCCTTCCTATCTGAATGACAAGGCTGTTTCCGTTATTGAAGTGGAAGTGGAAGAAGGATATGCAGTAGATAAAACCCAACGGCAGTACAGGGATGGGCGATTAGAAATAAATTGTCGTGCCATGACCATACATGGCGGCAAACCCTCTATTTATTACCACGGAATTCAGAATACCCTGTGGGTGGCGGACTGGACGGACCCGAAAGATAACTTGTCAATTGAGCTGATCATAAACACACCCGGAAAGTACAAGTTGAGCGCTATTTACGCGGCTGGCAATAAAGCGAACAATTGGGAAAGCCAACCATCTGCCGGAGGCACATACAAAATTGATATTGCAGGCAATACGGTCACTTCCAAAATTGAAGCGACTCAAAATCCTAAGACTCCGGAATCAAATGAGGTGGGCACCATTCAAATTTCAAAACCTGGAAAATATACTTTAACTATTCAGCCGGTCGATGATGGGAATTGGCGCGAGTTCAGGTTTCAAGGGATCACGCTGATGCCCTTAGAGGCAACTGAAACACAAGAGCAGGATCACACTACCCAACAATCCTCCTTAAAAGGTAGATGATCCTGTATCAAGGAAAGCTTTTCTTGTTAAAACCTTAAAAGGTCTAGCGGATAGTTGTGGCAAACCAAGCTAGACCTTTTTTGATGGTTAGCGACCAGCTGGAAAGCGAAACGCTTATTTGTCCGCTAACTTCCAGGTTCTGACCCAGTCATATCGGGTGGTTCTGTCTTCAATAGACCCGGATTCCAGAATATTGGCCTCATCAATCGGGTTCCAGTTATAGGTTTCGATGGCCATCGTGATATATCCCGCAATATCAAAATCGGCAGGTGGATTGGTAATGGAATGGCTGAACTTGCCGTCCAGGAAAAACAGGATTTCGGTCGGGGATTTCCACCAGCAACCGTACACAAAATACCGGGCGTTGTTCTGTTCGGTCAAGACGGTTTTTGCAGGGGACTGCTTGGATACATCATAAGCGGGGTCACAATCCCTTTGATGTCTCCACGTGTTGGAGGCATAGATATTGGCGAAGTTTTTGGCCCAGCTGTGTGTGCCACTGTGTATCCGGCCAACGCACTCCTGAATATCCAGTTCAAGTTTTCTTACCTCATTGTTGCAATTGGACTGAAAGGCAATCCAGAATGTGGAAGACATCACAGTTTTGTTGGCCTGCATGCGGCACTCATAGTACTGACCCGGGCCAGCCGGCTCCTTTGAGCGGACAATGCCTCCACCGTGTGTCCATTCTTTTCCCTTTACAGTGACCGGTGATGCGTATTTCAACACCTCAACCGACAAGTTGCCATCCCGGACGCTTACGTTTGCAGGATCAAACAAGGCGGGAGGCCTTCCGTACCAGCCAAATCCATCGGATTCGGGGTTTCGGTGCCATTTGGTGTCATCAAAGGATGCACCATCAAACTCATCAGACAGCGCTTCCACCTTGACCCATTTTTTTCCGGCAGGTATGGTCAGCCCCTCACCGAATAGGTAAGGCTGGTCACTGGAGGGCGCTGCTCGAACAACGGTGACCTCAAAGCTGCAAGTGCTTGAATTGCCCGCCTCATCCTTGACCACAAAGGTATTGGTAGTGGTTCCTTCCGGGAATGTATCTCCGGATTCTAGGCCAGCAGTTTGGATTTTTGTGATAGCGCTGTTGTCTGTGCCAGCGGAGGTTTCGTAGGTAACGACCGGGTCTCCCGCAGAGGACGCAATGGTCACTAAAATATCTTCCGGGCAAGTGATTTCGAGGGTTTCCGCCTCTACGATATCGGGTACTTTGGCAGCCTCCTCACATGCGCAGGATATTGGGAGGAGACTTATTAATGAAAGTTTTGCAAACAGATTCATCACTTTTGAAATTTTTTGTCTTATACAATTTTCGTGATCCTAAAATTAATGCCTTGATCCAGAAAAGGCAGGTGGTTATCGGTAAGGAAAGCAGGGGGTGGGCGATATATTTCTGATCTATTTTTATGGCAGTCCCGACCATTTTCATTCTCAGGCAAAACACAATTTTTTTCGGGATAAGAATTTATTTATACCCCTGAATTTTCATTAGTTTTTTGCACAACACATTCCACCCTCACTTCTAATTTTGATTATGTAAGGGATTTGATTCCGACTTGATTATGACCTGTTTATTTCGTTTAACAGGTTGATAACGAGTCCTTCAGTAAGGAAGTGTCAGGCTTCTGGATAGGTGACACAAATCCGTATTCATATCATTTTAGGAGACTTCTCTGTCTCAAATATTTATTTCAAACATTAAAAAAATGCTTACTACAAGAAACCGGTTACAAAAGCTAATCGGTGTATGGATCCTGCTGTTTGGAGTAGGTTCTGCCATTGCCCAAAACGGACCGACCTTCAATGCTGGTCAGGATCCGAAACCCAACGGAAAAGCTTGGCAGAAGGTCAACAATATGTCTGATGAGTTCAATAACGGGTTCAACTCCGATAAATGGATCAAGAACCCCACCGGAAATGGCTGGACATGGATCGGTCGGGCACCCGGACTTTTTGAGGAGGAGAATGTCAGTGTGGCAGGTGGCGCCCTGAAAGTACTGACCAAAAAGTTCAGCACGCCCAAAACAGTCAACGGAAAAACCTGGACACACGGGGGCGGGATTGTCCGCTCCAAGAATGCCGGCGAAGCAGGCTGGTACTTTGAGTGCCGGATGAAGGCCAACGTCACCAATATGTCGTCTACCTTTTGGCTGATGACCCCTCCAAGTGACTGTAATACAGTCAAGAAACTGGAATTGGATATCCAGGAATGTATCGGCAAAACCACTAGCCAGACGGCAACTTGGGCGCAGACATGGGATCAGATTTATCATTCCAATATGATTGAGCGGACATCCGGTTGTGTGCAGGATGCTGTTCAGATTCAAGGGTCGGTTGCCATGCCTGCAAAAGCCAACAGCCGGTATTTTGTTTATGGCTGCTGGTGGAAATCCCCGAATGAGGCGCGCTTCTATCTGGATGGCGTGTACCAGTACTCCGTAATCCCGAATGTGCCATTCAATGAGCAGATGTTCCTGCAGATGGCGATTGAAACCTATGACTGGAACCCCATCCCGGCAAATGAAACCATCTTTGATACTGCTTCCGCTGATGACCGCTCCACCAAATACGACTGGATAAGGGTCTGGAAACTGGTGGACGATACCAGCTGTACGGATGAGGTAGCATTCAACCCGCCTACCCAAATCGGACAAACGACCAGCCACCAGATTGACGTGAACTATACAGCCTGTACCAACAGGGATATCATTGTAGAGTTCTGGGATAACCAATGGATTGCTTCAGCCAAGAAAACGGTTAGTGCAGGATCTGGTACGACAAGTTTGACTGTAAACCTTCCTTCTGCACCAACGGTGGGTAGCAATTACATTTGGAAAGTCAGTATAAGGCCAGAAGGTACCACTTGGACATCAAATCTTGATTTTGAGCAGGTAACCAATGTAGCCGTAGTAGCACAAACCCCTTATGGAGGAACCCCTTGGCCGCTTCCCGGAAGAATAGAGGCAGAGGATTATGATCAAGGAGGTGAAGGTATTGGCTATCATGATACCGATGCTAGTAATAATGGAGGTGCTTATCGTTCACAAGGGGTCGATTTGCAGACAACTGGTGATGCCAACGGTGACTACAATGTAGGCTGGATGGAAACAGGTGAGTGGTTGGAGTATACGGCCAACTTTACGGTGTCACAGCTATATAATTTTTATATAAGGGCGGCATCAAATACAGGCAATGGGAAATTCAAGATTCTATTGGATGGGAATGATGTCAGTGGGGTCAAGCAGGTAAGTAATACAGGTGGATGGCAAACCT
Organism: Limibacter armeniacum; assembly: GCF_036880985.1. Lineage (NCBI taxonomy): Bacteria > Pseudomonadati > Bacteroidota > Cytophagia > Cytophagales > Flammeovirgaceae > Limibacter > Limibacter armeniacum. The sequence continues at coordinate 250,807 of NZ_JBAJNO010000001.1, read as the reverse complement.
ATCAGACCATTACGATTACGGATGTAAATGTATCGGCAGGTACACACACCGTCAGAATTGAAGTGGTAGAAAGTGGGATGAACCTGAATTTTTGGTCTGCGTGGCAAGGGAGTGGAGCGAGATTTGGTGTTGAAGAAAATGACTTACCTGTATTGTCTGTAAATGTATATCCAGTTCCGTTAGGTGAGATCAAGAATTTGAATATTGAGCTCCAAAAATCGGAAGCAGGGGATATCCAGATGCAGTTGGTCAATGTTGCCGGACAAATTGTATGGCAACAAATCCGGAAAGACCTTAAGCCCGGTACGCACCAGATCACCTTATCCGGTGAGCAGATCCAGGGCATCAGGTCTGGGGTCTACTTCCTGAAGGTGACCTCTGGCAAACAGACCAGGCTAACCAGAATTCTATTTTAGACTAGATTTTACAAAGACCCGATCAATTGATCGGGTCTTTCATTTTCTATGATACAATGGGTTGTGTGCTGTCCCTCAGAATAAGTGAAGTGCCTAGCTTAACCAATTGCGAATTGGCTTTGGCTATCGGATCAAACAGCAATGTTACAGCTTTTTGCCCCATCTCATAAGAAGGTTGCTTGACGGTGGTCAGCTTTGGACTGGTATAAACAGTGATGGGTTCATCAGCATAACCGATTATAGACACATCTTCTGGAATCTGTAACCCGATACTTTTGACTGTTTCCATAGCAATAAAAGCTAGGTAATCACTGCAGGCAAAAATGGCGGTCGGTCGGGTGACCTGCGATAGGCGATGAATAATCATTTCCTGAATCTGTTCCTTTTCCGAATAAGGAATAATCAGAGCAGAGTTGATCTCCAATGAATGCTTTTTATGGGCTTCTACATAGCCCATATAGCGGTTAAAAGTCGTTGAAATCCCTTCTTCTCCCTTAAGGTGCAGCACCTGCTCATGCCCCCCTTCCAGTAGGTAATGAACAGCTTCAAAAGCCCCTGCAAAATCATCTGTAATCACTGCTGGCACATCCAGATCTTCACAGATGCGATCCAGCAGAACGATGGGTATACCATCATCCGTTATGTCGTTTAAGTAAGCATAATCCTCCATATCCTGTGAGAGGGCTATAAGCAGACCATCCACCTTTGCTGCAGCCATTTTAAAGCAAGCTTGTTTTTCTACCTCATAGGAACGCCCTGTACTCTCTATTAGCAGCCGATATCCCATTTCCTTTGCCTTGTCTTCAATACCATGTAGCATCATGGAGAAAAAGTTGTGATTGAATTCTGGTATGACCACGCCAATAGTACCAGAACGGCTCTTCTGTAGGTTCTGTGCAATCAAGTTAGGACGGTATCCCCATTCATCTGCTAACCTAATGACCGCTTCCCTTGTCTTGTCCGATATCTTGCTTCCACCATTCAAGGCTCTTGAAACAGATGAAGGCGTAATGCCCAATTCCTTCGCAATGTCTTTGATAGTGACCTTTTCTTTTCTCTTCATTTTCCAAAAAAATGCTATTCAATAAATATATATAAATACCTTTTAAATGCTAGCGCAAACGTTTGACTTGTTCAAAATAGGTGTCAATTATACGTTTGTATGAATCCAATTGAGAATTGAACAGTATAGGGAGTCTGATACCCATTAAAAGGCTAATAAAAAGCTGGATACTATGAGAAAAATAGATGCACATCATCACCTATGGAAATATTCGCCGAAAGAACATGCCTGGATTAGTGAAGATATGGAGGTACTGAAAAGGGACTTCCTTCCTGCAGCCCTGTGGGCAGAAATGCAGCAGGCAGGCTATGTAGGTTGCGTGGCTGTACAGGCAAGCCAAAGCGAACAGGAAACACAGTTCCTGCTTTCTGAGTCAAGTATCAACCCATTTATGCTAGGCGTTGTGGGATGGGTCAACCTATCACACCCGAATATCAGAGAGAGGCTAAGCTACTTTTCAAACTTCTCGGATTTCAAGGGGGTAAGACACGTTTTGCAGGATGAAGACGACGATCAGTTTATGCTGCGTGAAGCCTTTGTCAGAGGCATTGAAGCCCTGCAGGAATTCGGGTTGACTTATGACCTGCTAATTTTTCCAAAACATTTGCCTTATGCCATTGAACTGGTGAAGCGTTTTCCAGAACAGCCATTCGTGATAGACCATATTGCCAAGCCGGATATCAAAATGGGGCAAATGGAACCTTGGAAATCTCAGATTCAGCTGATTGCACAAAACCCGAATGTGTACTGCAAACTGTCTGGTATGGTGACAGAAGCAGATTGGAAGAATTGGACACCAGCTCAGTTACATCACTACCTGGATATCGTAGTGGAAGCTTTCGGAACAGACCGTCTGATGATCGGTTCGGACTGGCCGGTATGTACCCTTGCCGGAGACTACAAGAATGTGATGGAAGCTGTAGAATCCTACTTCACAGACCCTTCAGACAGGGAAAAGGTATTGGGTGAAAATGCCATCCGATTCTACGGACTGGTACCGAAAAATGAAGTGGAAGAAAAAAACATCTGAATATAGCCTTATGATTAGTACAGCAGTAAAACCTGTTTACAAACAGGATATCTATCAGGATAACGACGCTTTCTCACATGGTTCCCGCCTTGTGTTGGGAACGTCAGGTTTGGGTGGCGTATGGGGACCAGTTGATGAACAGGAATCCATTGATTGTATCCTCTATGCCTTGGAAAATGGCATTCTTTCAATGGACTCGGCACCCTCTTACAGCAGAGCAGAAGCGTTTCTTGGAAAAGCTTTAAGACAGTGGAAAGGTGAAAAGCCTTACATCAGTACAAAAGTAGGTCGCCTTGTTGCGGAAAAAGCAGACGAATATCATCTGGATTATACCCATGAGGGAATGATCAGAAGTGTGGAATGTAGTCTGGAAACGATCGGAGTGGAGCAAGTGGATTTACTTTTCCTTCATGAGCCACATTTAGTACCATTTGAGCGCAAAGACGAGATCATTGAGACGCTTCGGTACATCAAGGAAAAAGGATGGGCTAGAAAGATTGGGGTTGGCGGAAATCCGGTAGATGAATTCTATCCTTTCCTCGATTCAGGACTGTTCGAGGTAGTGTCAGGATTTACTAAGATGGACGCCTGTAACATGAGTGCTTTTGAGAAAGACATTCCCTATTTCCAGCAGAAGGGAATAGCCTATTACGCAGCCTCTGCATTACATATGGGTTTACTTGGCAGAAGATATGAGGAATACTGTGAGCAGCGACCAAACAACGAATGGATCTCTAACCGTGACGTGGATGTAGCCATCAAAGTGAAACCAATCGCAGATGAGCTGGGCATCGATATAGCAGAACTAGGACTTCGTTATGTGTTGTCGGTGAAGGAAGCGGATCGTGTCGTGATTGGAGCTAGAAAAAGTTATCAGGTCCAAAACACAATTGACTTTTGGCAGAAGGGAGCGCTGTCGGAAGAAATTTTCCAAAAGATCACAGATGCTATTTACCACTAAGCAAAACATACCATGAAAGCGATTATACTGAACGAACCAGGACAATTTAAAGTAAATGAATTGATGCCACCCAGTGATCAGCTGGAAGCAGGAGAAGCACTTGTTAAAGTACACCGCATTGGTATTTGTGGTACAGACTTGCATGCATATTCAGGCAAACAACCATTTTTTACTTACCCAAGAATTTTAGGGCATGAGTTAGGAGTAGAAGTATTGAAAGTAGGGAAAGGAGTTGAGAATGTAAAAGTTGGTGACAAGTGCTCAGTGGAGCCTTACTTCAATAAGAGAGAGGATCATGCTGTACAGAGAGGTTTTACTAATTGTGGAGAGAATATCTCCGTGTTTGGGGTACATGAGGATGGGGGTATGAGAGAATACTTCAGAATCCCAGCAAAATACCTACATACCTCTAAAATATTGTCTTATGACCAGTTGGCACTAGTTGAAACCTTGAGTATTGGTTGTCATGCAGTTAACCGCGCTAAGGTAACAGGAGAAGATACTGTAGCCGTAATCGGAGCTGGTCCAATTGGAATGGGAGCATGTCAGTTTGCCATGGCAGCTGGTGCCAGAACCGTGATGATGGACATCAACCAAAATCGTCTTGATTTCTGTCAGAAACATATCGGTGTGGACGGAACAGTTCGGGTAGCTGAAGTGGAAGTGACGGAAGCTTCACTGAGAGCACAGTTTGATGGCAACTTACCGACTGTAGTCATCGATGCAACAGGAAACAAGCACTCCATGTCAAATACCCTGACTTTTACGGCAGCAGCAGGGCGGATCGTTTTTGTAGGACTATTCCCTGGCGATTTTTCTTTCCACGATCCGTTTTTCCACAAGAAGGAATTGACAATTATGGCAAGTCGGAATTCATTGCCTTCTGATTTCGAGCAGATTATCAACATGATTGAAAACAGACAGATTGATACAACACCTTGGATCACCCACAAAATTGTATTTACTGACATTGCCAACCATTTTGATAGCTGGTTGAAACCAGAAACAGGCGTGATCAAAGCTATGCTTACACTCTCTTAGAAAGCAATAAAATATAAACCCAAATGAAGATTTTAGATCTCTTTATTATGCTTTTCTGAGTATAAATTAACCAATATAACAACTTCTACTATGGACAATTTAGCAACTGAACATATAAAATTGGAAAAGGCCGTACAGGCAAATTCTTCCAACAAGAAGGTAGTGGAAAAGAAATATATCTTTCCATTTATTCTGATCACATTTCTGTTTACACTTTGGGGTTTTGCCAATGATATTACCAACCCGATGGTATCCGCCTTTAAAACCGTGATGGAGATCTCAAATTTTAAGGCATCACTGGTACAGTTTGCTTTCTATGGTGGATATTTCACGATGGCACTGCCAGCTGCATTATTTGTTAAGAAATACTCATATAAGACTGCTATTCTGATCGGTTTAGCACTTTATGCAGTTGGAGCCTTACTATTCTTTCCAGCAGCACAGTTCGAAATGTTCGGTTTTTTCTTGGTATCGCTTTATATCTTGACTTTCGGACTGGCGTTCCTCGAAACAACTGCAAGCCCGTTGATTCTGTCTTTGGGAGCCAAAGAAACAGCAACACAACGTTTGAATCTGGCACAATCATTCAATCCAATTGGATCGCTGGTTGGGATGTTTGTCGCACAGCAGTTTATCCTTTCCTCTTTGTCATCAGCAGAAAAAGATGCTCAAGGTAACCTGATCTATTCAGGCTTGGAAATGGTGGAAAAGGAAGCTATCAAAACGCATGACCTGATGGTCATACGTGATCCATATGTGATGATTGGACTGATTGTACTGGCATTTGCCGTAGTGATTCTGATGTTTAAAATTCCAGAAGAAAGAAAAGTGGATCACAACTTCTCACTCAGTCAAACAATCAGGAGATTAGTTAAAAATAGCACCTATAAGGAAGGTGTTATCGCTCAGATATTCTACGTAGGCGCACAAATCATGTGCTGGACTTTCATTATTCAGTATGCGGAAAGCATTGGTTATACAAAGGCAGAAGCACAAAGCTTCAATATCATTGCTATGGTATTATTCCTAGCAAGCCGCTTTATTGCCACAGCTCTAATGAAGTATCTGAAAGCCACACAACTGCTGACCTACTTTGCCTTGGGCGGTATTGTGATGATATCTTGTACCATTTTTATAGGTGGTGAATTTGGGCTTTATACCCTGATTGCTACTTCCGCATTTATGTCACTGATGTTTCCGACCATTTATGGTATTGCGCTGGAAGAGGTAGGAGATGATGCAGAGTTTGGTGCAGCAGGTTTGGTGATGGCGATTGTTGGGGGAGCACTGATGCCACCTATGCAGGGAGCTATCATTGATATGGAAAATGTCATGGGATTGAAAGCAGTTAATGCCTCCTTTATCATTCCACTGATTTGTTTCTGTGTCATTTCAACATTTGGATACAGAAGATGGAAAACCAAACAATCCTAACGAAATGAGCCGCTACAAAAGATACTGTAAAGCACTAAGCCTCACAGATAATACAACACTGATTGAGGAATACAAGAAAGTACACGCCAAAGGTGCTGCCTGGCCCGAAATTACCCAAGGGATGAAAGATGTGGGCATCGTTGATATGGAGATTTACCTGTTGGATACGCAGCTATTTATGATCATGGATACAGTGGAAGACTTCGACCACGACCATGCAATGAGCCTTCTGGCAGAAAAACCTCGTCAGTCGGAGTGGGAAGCCTATGTATCTCGTTTTCAAGAAACGGATGCTACCGCTTCAGCCAAGAACAAATGGCAACTAATGGAACGCATCTACGAGCTGGAACAGGAGCAGGAATACGGCAAGGAAGAAGGGCAGCTCAAAAACACATCAAAAGTCACGACTTTTTAAACAGGTAAAAAGATGAATAAAGTATTGATGGTGCATCCTTCTGACAATGTGATGGTAGCCCTCACTGATCTTCATGCATCGGAAACTATCCACTACGAAGGCAAGCATTTTACACCAATAGAGCCTATCAAGGCAAAACATAAATTTGTGATCGAAGATCTTGAAATAGGGGATGAGATCATGATGTACGGGGTTTTGGTAGGCAAAGCCACTCAAAAAATTCTGAAAGGGCAAGCCATTACAACAGGCAATGTCAAGCATGCCGCCAGCGATGTGCATGTAAGGGACAGAAGAACGGAGTGGGTTAAGCCCGACGTCTCAGCTTTTGAAGGCAGAACCTTTATGGGCTATCACAGAAATGACGGTCAGATCGGTACGCAGAACATGTGGCTGGTAGTGCCATTGGTATTCTGTGAAAACAGGAACGTGCTGGCTGCCAAGGAAATTTTGGAAGAAAAACTGGGCTACAAGAAAGGGCGCGACTATGAGTTGGATATCGATCGGCTGATTGCGCAAAGCCTTTTGGGCGCAAGCGCAATGGAACTGATGGAGGAGGATATCCTTGTGGAAGTAGAGGATGCCAAAAAGGAGAGGGTGTTCCCGAATGTGGATGGCATCAAGTTCCTGCTGCATGACGGAGGTTGTGGCGGCATCAGACAGGATTCTGATACGCTGTGTAATCTGTTGGCAGGTTACCTGAACAATCCGAACGTGGCAGGCGCTACATTCCTGAGTCTGGGCTGTCAGAATGCGCAGGTGGAAATCTTGCAGAAAGCCATTCATGACATGAATCCTGCAATGGATAAACCTATGTTCTTCGTGGAGCAGCAGAAAAGCGCTTCGGAAGGCAAATTCATCGAAGACATTGTCAAGAAAACAATGGCAGGTTTGGTGGAAGCCAATAAATGCGAAAGAAAAGAAGCCCCTATTTCAGCCTTGAGACTGGGACTGGAATGCGGTGGTTCGGATGGTTTCTCAGGTATCTCCGCCAACCCTGTGATGGGCTATGTGTCCGATATGCTGGTGGCACTGGGCGCAACGCCAATTCTGGCAGAGTTTCCGGAGCTGAATGGCGTGGAGCAAAGCCTGACAGACCGTTGTGTGGAAGAAAAGGACGCCCAACGTTTTGTGGAACTGATGGCACTTTACAAGCACAGAGCCGAAGCGGTAGGTTCCGGTTTTGACGCCAATCCTTCGCCTGGCAATATCAAGGACGGGCTGATCACGGATGCCATGAAGTCTGCAGGGGCAGCCAAAAAAGGCGGCAGCTCGCCAATCGTGGACGTACTGGACTACACCGAGCAGCTGAAGCGAAAAGGCTTGAACCTGCTGTGTACGCCCGGCAATGATGTGGAATCCACTACGGCACTGGCAGGATCCGGCGCTACCCTGATTACGTTCAGCACAGGACTGGGAACGCCTACAGGTAATCCGATTACGCCTGTTATCAAGGTATCCTCTAACTCCATTCTGGCAAACCGAATGAAAGACATCATCGACTTTGATGCCGGCTCGGTGATCAGCGGGGAGGACAGCATTGCTTCCAAGGCAGCGCAAATGCTGGAGTACCTGCTGGCAGTAGCAAGCGGAGAGGCAGAAACCAACGCCATGCGCCTCAGACAGGATGACTTTATTCCTTGGAAACGAGGTATTTCACTGTAGTAAACCCAATACCGAAACCAGATCAAACAATGAAACTCAATCGGAATAATATAAATACAGCAGCCCGTCCAATACGTGTCGTGCAGTTTGGGGAAGGAAACTTTCTTCGGGCGTTTATCGACTGGATGATTCAGGAACTGAATGAGAAGGCTGATTTTGATGCAGGCGTGGCAGTGGTTCAGCCGATTCCCCAAGGTTTGGGGGAGCTGTTGAATGCACAGGACGGTCTGTATCACCTTTACCTTAAAGGCATCGAGAAAGGCAAACTGATCAACCGGCACCAACTGGTGGACTGTATTCAGCAGGTGGTCAATCCTTACGAAGACTATCAGGGTTACCTTGAGCTTGCGAAGGTAGAAACATTGCAGTTTATCTTTTCCAACACAACAGAGGCGGGTATCCGCTACCATGAAGCGGATAAGCTTGATGAAGTGCAGGACAGTTTTCCGGCAAAACTGACTGCCTTGCTGTATGAACGTTTCCGTCATTTTGGGGGAAACATTTCGAAAGGACTCCACATTCTGCCTTGCGAATTGATTGACAAGAACGGTCAGATTCTGAAGGAAACAATTCTTAAGAATATCGAGAACTGGCAGCTGCCCAAGGCATTCCAAAACTGGATAGAAACGGCTTGTACTTTCTACAATACCTTGGTGGACCGCATCGTACCGGGCTTCCCGAAAGACCGCATCGAAGAGATCCACAAGGAACTGGGTTTTGAAGACCAACTGGTCGTGGAAGGCGAACAGTTTCACCTGTTTGTGATTGAGGGAGACGAGAAAATCAAGGAAGTATTTCCTGCCGAAAAAATCGGACTGAACGTGATCGTAACGGACAATCAGGCGCCTTACCGTACCCGTAAAGTGCGCATCCTGAATGGCGCGCACACTTCACTGGTGCCGATTGGTATCCTGTCAGGTGTAGAGACAGTGAAGGAAGGACTCGACCACGAGCAGGTGGGTGCATTTCTGAAGCAGCTGATCAAGGAGGAAATCGTGCCGACCTTGCCGGCTTCGGAAGGCATTCATGAATTTGCGGAAGATGTATTGGACCGTTTCCGGAACCCGTTTGTCAAGCATTACCTGAACAGCATTTCGCTGAACTCATTCCCGAAATTCAACACAAGGGTACTCCCTTCTATATCGGGGTATTTTATCAAGGAAGGTAAGTTTTCACAGCGACTACTGGTTGCTTTTGCAGCCTTGATCAAATTGTATGACCCAAAAAATGAGCAAGGTTTTGAACCACAGGACGATCAGGAAGTAGTAGACTTGCTGAGGTCACTTTGGGAAAACTATTATGCTACCCAAGGAAATCTGGAAAGCGTAGTGGCAGGTGTCTTGGCTTTCGAAACAGTTTGGGGAGCTAATCTGAATAATCTGGGAAATTTGAAAGCAAAACTGACACAATATCTTGCTCAGATTCAGGAAGAAGGGATTGGTGTTTTGCTCGAAGAGAATTTAAATCTGGTTTAAATATTGGTTATAAGTTGGGAAAATAAGAAGGGGGCTAATTTATCCCCCTTTTCTTTTGGCAATTCTTTGCCAATAAAACATCTGTATTAGTACCGTGGCATTCATAAAAAAAGGTCCGTAAAATAGGATTTACAGGCCTAAAAAATCAATCGTTTTTTTCAGGTAAAATTACTTTTTGATCAGGAATTTACGTGTGATGGTTTGATGGGGTTCTATGATCTTTAAAACATAAACGCCGTTTTTGTAAGCACTCACATCTAGAGACAGCTTGCCCTTTTTAAAATAGTTGTAGCCATCATATACTAAAGCGCCGTTCATGCTGTAAATCAGTACATGTGCATCCTCATAGTTCAGCCCCTCAATGCGTAACGTGCCTTGCGATATGGATAACCCACTGAATTTCATATTTTCATCATATTCAAATGCATCGGTAGGATCAAATTTAAATCTGTTCAAATTAAGTTCATTGATTTCTGGCCCTACAAAAGAGGACGCAAAGGTTGCTCCCGATTTTACTTGATAGAGCCTAAAATAATCCACTACCAATTTGGTGACATCGGGCTCATTGGAATCACCGCCGCCTGTCCAGAGGTTGCCGATATACCAGAACATATCAGACCTGCACACTTTGGGGATGGAGGAGATGCTACCGGTACTGCTGGAATTGAAAACGACCTGTCTGCCCAGTTTAAGCCATTCGCCGTTAACATACCTCCATACCTGCATGTAATTCCAGTTATACTCCAGACCGTAAATATGCCAGTCGGTATCTATGTCAAAATCATAGAAGGATTTCATGATGGCCTTTTCACCTAAAGAACCGTTGGCAGCTGGATCATTGATTTTTGTACCATTTATGCGGCAAGGTGCATCCGCCTGGGTTCTGGCTCCCCCTCCATAGTTGGTCACTTCTATCAGGTCAATCTCGGTCCAGTTTGAACCGCTCAGGCACGTACGTTCAGGGCCGTTATATCCATTACAGTTGGCAGACCAAATAGAAGGATGATAGCTGGACTTTCGGGTTGGACTGAAACCGGAGAGTTTCCACCGGACCATATAGAAACCATATTTCATGGAGTTTTTTGAAACAATACCCCCAGCAGTATTATCCTTTCCTTTACAGATAAGGGTACCGTTGCTCAAAACAATAAAACTTGGGTCTTCGGTAATCCTCTTGTTGGTTTGGTTGGTGGCTTCCCGTCGGAGCCATTTGGAACTATTCAACGAAGCACCCTCAAAGTCATCGGAACGATTGGTGTTGATGTAAGAATAGTATTTACCGCTTATTTCTGCTGGCAGATCGGGTACACGTTGAGCGTACAGGCTGACAGCAAAAAAAATGGAAAGGAGCATTACTAGAGTGAGTTTTTGGGTTTTTTTCATAATAATAATTTATAGATGAATTAATAATATGGGTCAATAAGGAATGACCACGTTTCTGTTTGAAGAATTGAAAAGAGCAAAATTTGCTTGAATTTGAGGTTGGAATCAAAGGACAAGCCTTTGGAAGTGAGAGATGACTGAGGTTGCCTAAGTAGAAGCAAGTGATTTTGTGGCAACTCAGTAATTGATGCGACAGAACCTAGATGAGTTCCCTTTCTTATCAGTATTATTTTCAGACAGCTGATGACAACATTGTCAATCAACATTTTATTAAAATGAGTAAGGCTGATTAAACAACCAGCCTTACCTAACATTCTATTATTTACCCACCCAGGCCACTGCATTATTGTCTTCGAAAGCAACTTCAAAAACAAAAGCATGGTTACAAGGCTGCTCAGCCGGAAGGCTGACCTGCAACCCATCTGCAGTCTGTTCCCAGGCTAGTTTTTCCTTGCTGCCCAGCAGTTTCACCTGCTTGATCTGGGAGGCTACATACTCGTTGCCTTTGCTAAGTGCAGGAATCGTCACTTTACCATTCTCAGCCCAGTCCATTGAAATGGCATATAGCTTTCCATTATTGGTCGTGAAGCGGAAGTCATCAGCAGTTAGTTCTTTGTTTTTGCCTTCAGTATGGTGACCTGTAGCTACTTCTGTTGGACCTTCTCCAAATATTTTCCAAGGTCTTGATCCGTAGATGGCATCGCCATTGACATTCATCCAATTACCGATCTCAAACAGAATGGCTTGCTGGTCTTCTGGAATTGTACCGTCAGCTTTTGGACCTACATTTAGCAGTAGACAACCGTTTTTACTAACAATGTCCACTAGGTCATCAATAATGGTGTTGGCATCTTTGGAAATCCAGTTCTCCACATAGGACCAAGAATTTTTACCAATTGAAGTATCTGTTTGCCAAGGCTCCTGACGGATATCAGACATTTTGCCCCTTTCAATATCCAGCACGTGTGTTCCTTCAGGGAAAGTAGCCATCTTAAAGTTTTTAGTTTGTAAAACTACATCCTTGTTCCACTCGATGCCTTTATTATAGTAATAAGCAGCTACCTTAGGGTGGTATGGCATAAATTCTTCTCTGTCAATATAAAAGTCAAACCATAGAATATCGGGTTTATAGTTGTCTATGATGTCTGTAGTTCTGTTCCACCACAGTTCAAGAAACTCTTCATCAGCAGCTGTATAGTGATCATGGCTTTTGCCGTAAAGGTCTGCATATTGAGGGTCCATGGTATCAAACCCTTCCTTGTGGTTATAGTAGTTCCAGTTGAAAGCAAAGTGGGAAGAAGCACCGATTTTCATTTTTCTCTTTCTTGCTTCTGTAGTTAGTTCACCTAGAATATCTTTTTTTGGTCCCATGTCTACAGCATTCCAACGGGTATGGTTAGATTTATACATTGCAAACCCATCGTGGTGCTCTGCTACAGGGACGATATATTTGGCACCTGATTTTTCGAAAATATCCACCCATTCTTTAGCGTTGAAATTTTCACCCTTAAACATTGGGATAAAATCCTTATAGCCAAACTTATCCAGCGTTCCGTATTTTTCAATATGGTGTTTGTAAACATTGGTAGCTCCTATACTCTTTACTTCTCCTTTTGGTCCCCATACTACACTGTCCATATACATGAATCTTGGATACCATTCTGATCGATAGGCCGGTACTGCGTATGGTCCCCAGTGGATGAAAATCCCAAGTTTTGCATCCTGAAACCACTCAGGAACATCGTATTCTTGAAGAGACTCCCAATTAGGTTCAAAGTTCTTTTGACTTGCTACATTGCTTTGTTTTTGGCTAGAACAAGCAACTAGAAGTGAGGTAATTATGATGAAGATTCTTTTCATAAACTATATATACTTTATGCACCAATCTGATGCCTTACATTTGATGAATACTCTTCCTTAAATAAGGATTAGCTCTTGTTTGAAAATTATGTAATCAAATGTATGTCGTACGTTTACGGCCTTCAGCGAATTTTCATTTTAAAAAAGGGGGAATAATCTGTTGTACTATAAATAAGGATGATAATACGATGGAAATACATTCCACTTAATAGGATCATATCATCTCTTTTTAATTAGAAAAATTCAAAAAATAAAGATTATCTCTTACTCCAAATAAGCCCGATTATAATAGCGAAAAAAAACAGGTTATTTTTTTGAAAAGTGGACTCAATCAAGAGAGGTAAAGAAATAAAAGTATCTTTGGTACACTTTAATTTGAGTCATATATTGACAGGTCTTATTATTGGTTATATAGTTGTCAGAAATTTCCCCCTTGTTATCTGAGAGATTATTACCCCTTGTTGAGTAATTGGTTGAAATAGCCTCAATTGATAATACACAACTAGTTTAAATGAATATGGAGGTAGGTCTATAATATGAGAATATGATTTTTTTATCAGCAATACGCTGCTTGAAAGGATGGGGGATATAATTGTTGATATTCCGAATAGGAGAAATGGATCCATATAGATGTGTTTTTTACACCCTGTTTTTACAGGTTTTATTTACACTTATTAAGAATGCGTACGCTAGATTTGATTTATCAACACAGAAAATGAATGTTCAACAATCTTAGTATGCAAAATGATATACTCTCTTAAACAGAACGCGCTACTAGGCAAACACTTATTGTGTTTCATTCTGTTGGCATTGCTAACACTACCACTGCATGCGCAAGAAAATCTAATCACAGGAACAGTGGTTGATGAGGAATCTCAACCATTACCTGGAGTAAACATTGTTCTTGAAGGAACAACGAAAGGTACAGTAACAGACTATGATGGTAAGTTTAAGTTAAATGTACCAAACAAGAATGCTAAACTTATTTTCTCTGCTATTGGATATACAAAAAAGAGGATTTCCATTGATGGTAAGTCTTATATCTATATCACAATGGAACTTGACTTAGAGCAATTGGATGAGATTGTAGTGATTGGTTATGGTGAGCAGAAGAAAAAAGAAGTCACTGGTGCCGTAGTGCAAGTGGATTCTGAAACACTGACCAAAACAGCTACATCAGACCTTGCTTCAGCACTGCAAGGACAGATTGCCGGTGTAAACGTACAAGCCTCATCAGGTGATCCAGGGGCTGGTGCTAACATTATGATTCGTGGTCTTAGCTCTATCACAGGTGCTAGCTCTCCACTTTTTGTAGTGGATGGTATCCCTTACGAAGGTGACCCTAGACTTTCCCCCAATGAGATCGCTTCTATCGATGTATTGAAGGATGCTGCTTCAGCTTCTGTATATGGTACAAGAGGTGCAGGCGGTGTGATTCTGATCACAACAAAAAGCGGTAAGGATGATGTGATGAAAGTCAGTGTGGATAGTTACTACGGTATCCAGAAAATTACTTCAGGTGTAGAGCTCCTGAACTTTGAAGAGTATATGTACACATACTTCCTTCAGAAAAGCCACAACAACGGTACCCCTTTCGACGGTACTTGGACGCCGCTTGAAAACAACCCTTATGCCTTCACCCTTAATACTAGTCTGAAAGATGTTGTTCAGCGTGACAATGCACCCATCCAGAACCACAGTGTGAGTATTGCAGGTGGTAAAGATGGCTTGAAGTACAATATCACAGGTAACTATTTCCAGCAGGATGGTTCGGTGATCAACTCTAGCTTTGACCGTATGAGTGTACGTGCTAACACGATATACAAGAAGAAGAAATGGACATTCAATACCGGTCTAGGTTTTAAGACAGAAAACACAGAGTATGCACCTTATCAAGTGTTGCTTGAAGCTTACAAGTACAAGCCATACCAGCCAGCACTGGATCCGGATGCTGAAACGATTCAAAGTGGAAGTGATCAGGAAGGATCCAATGAGGCTTTAAATATGAGCTACCTGATGACCAGATTTAAAAGGTCAGATAACAATAAGTCAAATCAGTTCAACTACAACTTTACAGCAAACTACGATGTATTTAAAGGGTTGACTTTTATGACTCGTTTTGGTGGTAGCTTTACAGATGACACTAGAGTGACAATTGCTCCGATTTTCTTGGCATATGATGCCGAAGGAGATGTAATTACTTCAAGAAACTACAGGTCAAGTGTAAAAAACCAAAGTGCATCTAGAAACAACTGGGCTTGGGAGAGTTCATTGAATTATTCGAAACGAATTAAAGGGCACCAGTTTAAATTGTTGGGTGTATTCTCAATGGAAAACTACTCATACTCATCTTTCTTTGCGCAGAAGCACGACTTGATCAGTAATGATGTAACAATCCTGAACGGTGCTACCTTAGACCCGATTGTGGGTAACCAGACTGGCTATAACCAAGATAAAACTAACAAGTTGATAGGTATGTTGAGTCGTTTCCAGTACAACTACAAGAGCCGTTACCTGTTGAGCGTAAGTGCCAGAAGAGATGGCTCTTCCCGCTTCAACACAGAATCAAGATGGGGTATATTCCCTTCAGTTTCGGCAGGATGGAACATTTCTGAAGAGGCATTCTGGAGCGAAGGTCTGAAAGATTATGTAGGTACTTTTAAGCTCAGAGGTAGCTATGGTACAACGGGTAATCAAAACTTCCTGGATTATAGCAATGCAGCTACTATTACCTTGGAAAGAGACTACGTCTTTGGAAGGGAAGAGAGTGATATATTGGCGTTAGGTGCAATTCAAACAGCTTATGCCAATGCAAATGTGAAATGGGAAACTACTATCCAAACAAACTTTGGTATAGACTTAGGTTTCTTCAATGATAAGCTGACTGTGACGGCAGATGTCTATGATACGAACAAGGAAGATATGCTTTTCCCTGTGTTACTCCCTTCTTCAACAGGAGCAGGAGCCAATGCTACGGTAGTACTGAACGTGGGTAACATGAACAATAAGGGTATGGAGTTAGCTGCTAACTTCCGTCATATGACAGCCAATGGTATCAACTTTAACATAGGGGGGACTTACTCTAAAAACAGAAACGTGATTACCAAAATGGCAGGTGCTAACAAGACCGTTTACCTGAATGGTAGTGAAGTGGCGATTGGTAGAAATGAGGATAAAGTATCTGTACTGAAAGAGGGATATGAAGCGGGTGCCTTCTTCCTGATTGAAACAGATGGTGTCATCCATACGGAGCAGGAGTTGAACAATTACTTAGAAAGTTTGCCAAACTCAACAGCCAAAGTGGGTGACTTGAAAATGGTAGACCAGAATGGTGATGGCATCATCGACAACGAAGACAGAGTTTACAGCGGTAGTGGTATGCCTGAGTATGAGCTTGGTCTGAATCTGGGGGCTGACTACAAAGGTTTTGATTTGTCATTACAGTGGTATGCTGCAGTTGGAGGAAAAGTAATCAATGGTAACAAGGCCGCCGCCTACAAGGAAGGTACGCACAGGGATTTGCTTTATCAGTGGTCAGAGGGTAACCCAACTTCTGATGTGCCTGCCAACAGGGGTGGTGACCATGAGAACTACCGTGGACAAACGGATTACTGGTTGGAAGACGGAACTTTTGTCAGATTGAGAAATGTAACGTTAGGTTATACAATTCCTAAAAAGCTGACAGAAAAAATGGGTGTCTCTAAATTCAGAGTATACCTGGGAGCACAAAACCCTTTGACATTTACCAAATATACAGGTTATGATCCTGAAGTAGGTAACAACGGACTGAGCACAAGAGGAATTGACAGAGGAAACTACCCAGTTACAGCATCCTACAGAGCAGGTTTACAATTTGATTTCTAATCAAAATGATTTATGAAAATGAAAAAATTGATCTATAAACTCTCATTAGGGTTGGCATTGTTGCTTCCAATGTCAGCATGTACAGATACAGACTTTTTAGAGGAGGCTAACCCTAACGAATTGTCAACAGACAACTTCTGGAAAAGTATACCCGACTTGGAGATGGGAATGGTTTCTGTCTACAATACATTTAAGGATAGAAGTATTTTATCGACCGTTGAAGAGAATCACAGGTCAGATCTGACTTATCCAGGTTGGGGACGTCCCAATACAAAGGATATCTATTACCTGCAGACCTTTAATTCAGCGTCTGGTGCTCCTAATAATAAATGGCAAGCGCTTTACAAGGGCATTTTCAGAGCTAACCAGGTAATTGAGGCATATGAGCGGCTGGCGCCTACCCTCACTTCTGAAACGGAGCAGGAAAGTGCAAACCTGATTCTGGCACAAGCCCGATTCTTTAGAGGATTGTTCCACTTCTACCTGCATTCTTCTTTTAACAAGGGAAGCATCATCATCTTTGATTTTGTCCCTAAAGAGGAGAAAGATTTCTACCAGAAGCTTCAGTCTGAGGATAAGGTAAGGGAATTCTTCTTGGCAGACTTGCAGTTTGCCTATGAAAACCTTCCGGCAAAATGGGATGACAAAGATTTGGGAAGAGTGACTGCCGGTGCTGCAGCTGCCGTGATTGGTAAAAGTTATTTGTACCAAAAGGACTATGCGAATGCAAGTGTTTACTTCAAGGATGTAATCGACAACTATGGTTATGCACTGACAGATAATATTGGGGATAACTTCAGTTCTCAGACAGAGTTCAACAGTGAATCCATTCTAGAGATTGCACACTCGCTTAACTATAAGTCGGAAGAAAACCCAGGTGCTGAAGAGCAAGTGTCGACTAACTTAGCATTCTTACTGAGTCCGGTAGGAGGTTACAGAAGTGTACTGCCAAGCTTGTGGCTGATTGACGCTTACAGGCATGAGGAAATGGATGAGAATGATCCAAGAAACTATTTCCAGGATGAGGATGGTAACGATATATTGAAGCCATATTCGCTGAGGGCTTCTTATTCATTGGCTTTCATTGATGACTCACTGAGTTACTATCAGGCTCCTCCCTACCACAGAGCGAAGTTCAACAACAAAGAAACGGCTTATTA
Organism: Limibacter armeniacum; assembly: GCF_036880985.1. Classification (NCBI taxonomy): domain Bacteria; kingdom Pseudomonadati; phylum Bacteroidota; class Cytophagia; order Cytophagales; family Flammeovirgaceae; genus Limibacter; species Limibacter armeniacum. Next base: position 233,043 of record NZ_JBAJNO010000001.1, on the reverse strand, counting down.
CAGGAAATATACCAACTGGGAAACGGGTACCACTGAGTTGGATATCAACCCTACCCAACGTTCGGGCATCAATATCAGGGTGATACGTCTGGCGGATATCTACCTGATGTATGCAGAAATCCTGATTGAAGGCGGTACCAATGAGGCAGGTGTAGCTGAAGCTTTGATGTACATCAACAAGGTAAGACACAGGTCTGCACTTAAAATGATTGGTTTGTCTTCCGGTGGTGAGTTCTCAGGTCAATATGACGAACAGGTGTACTCCGCTGAACAGGTAATGGATCACCTGATGTACGTGGAAAGACCGCTAGAACTCTCACTTGAAGGACATGCTATCCGTCACCTTGACATGAGAAGATGGGGCATTACCAAAGAGCGTTTCCAGACACTTTCACTTGAAATATACCATGGAGTAGACTTCCCATTCATTGATGAGGATGGTAAAAAGGTAACGCGTTGGAGTTCCGTACTTGAACGTGGAGAACACCCAGTCAATAGCGCGCAGGATCTTTTTGACTACAGAGAGGCTGCCATCAACTTTATTCCTGATGTACATGGTTATTGGCCACTGCCAAACAGTGAGGCAATCTCAAACCCAAACATCAACTAAACAAAATTAGGGCAGGTGGTATGGACTTATTTTAATAACACCTGTTACTAAGTTTAGTACATCAATGATTAAGAGGATACAAACAGATTTAAAATATCATTCCGATGAAAAATAAATATATCTTATTGGCTCTTCTGTTCGCGCTGTTCCTGACAGCTTGTGAGGAAGAACTGGAAGAACCGAATCAGTTTTCTGATGTAGGTTGGTATACAAGTATGCTTCAGTACAACCTGGATACCATGAGGGTTGCAGTAGACAAATATATTTCATTCTCAGATTTGTCTCAGGGTACACTTGAACACTCTTGGACAATTCCGGAAAGTGGTAAATTCCTGTCTGGTACCATAACTCGTCATGACAGTACCTACACTCAATTTATTGTGGAGAATGGTGGAGTGAAATCATCTGAAAATACGATCCATGTATTGTTTACAGAGCCAACACCAAAAACAGCAGATGGTAGAGACTCAGTATTCTCGGTGACACTTTACAATACTTTTCCAGACTCAGTGTCATTCAGAGGTATCGACACCATACCAGCTGTTTATGAAAATGGGCGTTGGGTAATGGAGAAGGAGTTCTTGGTAAAAGTGTATGACACCATTGCTGTAGAGATGCAAGTAAAGGATGCGAAAGGTACAGTGATAGACCATACCAATGAGGCAGATACCATAAGAGTGGAAGCAGGTGAGACACTGACCTTCTTAGACCTTACTACACAAGGTGAGCCTGACTCAAGAACTTGGGAAGCGGCTGGTATTACTTCAGACCAGAAAGAGGTAACAATCACTTATAAGAAACTGGGTTCATCAAGAGTATTCCTGACAGCCAGAAGAACGGCACAGAATATCCCTGCAGCAGCTACCCGTTACAGAATGCCAGCTGTTGTGAAAGTAATCCCATCAACCAAGCCATTTGAATTGTTCGGTGAGCTTATGGAGCAAGAAGACCAAACTATTCACGTGGCGTATAATGGTGAGTTTAACGAGGTGACGCCTGATGCGAAAGACCTGTTTACAGCAACACTGAACGGCGCATCTGTCGCAATACAGTCAGTAAGCTTGAATAAGGATGATGCCACAATTATTGACCTGAAATTGGCTGAAACCATTTACAGCGATGATGTCATTACGGTATCTTATGCGGGTGGTCTGAAATCAACAGATACAAGAAAGTCAAAAGCATTTGCTGACAAGGTGGTGGTGAAGTACGATGCCAATATGTTTGATAAAGCAGTTTACGATTTTGAAGCACCCGGCTGGCTGGAAGGAAGTGAACCTGACAAGACAGATAATACAGGTATTGTAGAATACTCTACAGAGCAGGCAGCTTCAGGCACAACCAGTTTGAAACTGACAGGAGTTAGCGATGATTGGGTAATTGCAAACAGTGGTAACCATCCGGTAGATTGGGTAGCTGGTGAAACTTATATCCTGACTTTCAAGATTTGGATTGATCCTAACAATCCTGCTTTCGCAGATGGAGGTCCGAACCACTTTGGTCCTTGGTTTATGAGACCGGGAGGTAACCAGCAACGTTGGACAGGAATTGATGGTATGCCTAGAGGTGAATGGGTAACAGTAGAGAAAGAGTGGAAAGCTGAAAGAACAGAAATCATGTTTATTCAGATGAGATTCAAAGGAGTTGGTGTGATGTACTTTGATGATTTCAAAGTAGTGAAGAAAAACGTAAGACCTTTGTAATGGCTATTCCATTATAAATTTCAATCGGCTATATCCATAAGGGTATAGCCGATTTTTTTAATTCAATAATCAGGGGTTGGAGGGGTACACTTTAATAAAAATCAGATGAAAAAACTTTCGATACTGTCATTGATCATGGCTTCGTTCCTGATGCTTTGCCATAAAGGGATAGCCCAACAGCAGCCGAATGTGCTTTGGCTCCTGACAGATGATCAACGCTATGATACAATTGGTGCTTTCAACAAGATGCTACATGGTCGGGACTCAAGTGCGCTTGGTTACGTGGAATCTCCTAACGTGGACAGACTTGCGAGCATGGGGACCACTTTTATCAATACCTATTGTCAGGCAGCAGGTTGTGCACCTTCCCGTACTTCCATGCATATGGGACGTTATCCTTTCCGCTCGGGTGTGTATGAGTTTGAGTACTACAACAACAATGCGGAACACAGCCAGCCTACCTTGCCTGAACATATGGCGGACTTGGGATACCAGACTTTGCATATTGGTAAGCTTGGTATGAGAATCAAGACCGTGGAGAATGGAAAAGCCAAGCCTTACGACATTTACCAAACGGATATTGATTTCAAGCAATTAAGATTGGATGGCTTGACAGACTGGGGCAAGGACTGGTTCCATGAATTTGATGGTGAAAAACTGGACAAGCCATTAAAAAACGTGGAATTCTTTGTGACGCCTGACGGTAAGTTTGAGTACAAGTCCAAAGAATTGGAACAACTGAAACCTGAGTATGCAGGTTCGGCAAAAAGTATTTATGAAAAATATGATTTGTTGGCGCATTATAACAAGAAGAAGGGACCACAATCTCCGTTCAACACAGGAATCTTGTCAGGTGTAAGCGCTCAGCCTGCAGGCAAGACAAGGGACGGTTACTATGCTTCTATCTTTACAGATTATGTAAATAACGAGGAAAAGCAAATTACCATTGGCAGCCGTACATTTGATGGAATTGACAGGTCTAAGCCACTTTTCTGTCACATTGGTTTTGATTTTCCTCATACGCCAGTGCTTCCTCCCGCAGATTTCAGAGCGCGTTTCAGAAAGCATACTTACAAAGTGCCTGAGTTTGATAGAAAGGAGTTAAACAAGATGCCAGCTCAACTTAAAAAGGCAGTATTGGTATCGGAATCCGACAATTTTACAGATGCTGAGAAACAGGCAATGGTACAGGACTATTTCGCTTTCTGTGCTTATGGCGATCAGCTGATTGGTCAGACGGTAGATGCCTTTATCGAATACAGCGAGAAGAACAAGCAAGAGTGGATGATTGTCTATGTATGTGGTGATCATGGCTGGAAACTGAATGATCATGGTGCAGTATCTAAATTCACTCCTTGGGATATTGACAACCACAACCCGATCATTGTGGTGTCTTCAGACAAGAAAGCATTTCCGGCAGGAAAGGTGGTAAAGGATTTTACAGAGTTTGTGGATATAGCGCCTACGATTCTGTCAGCTGCAGGAGCCAAACTGAATGATCAGAAATTTGATTACCTGGATGGGTTTGACATGGCAAAGGTTGCCGCTAAAGAAGTACCTGTAAGGGATTATGTAGTGGGGGAAAGCCATGCGGTAACAGGACCTCGTGCCTATATCAGAACCAAGGATTTTATGTTCTCCATGCAAACACGTCCGGACAGGAAAAGAGGGCAAAATATGGAGTGGGCATTGCATGCTTCTTACGAGGAACTGGATCCGGGCTTGTATTACACATCCAAGGATCCGGGGGAGGTGAATAACTTGGCTTTCAATAAAAAGTATGAGCATATCGCCATGGCAATGAAAGAGAAACTGATGAATATTGTACTGGGCGATGGTCGTGTAGAAGTGGAGTGGGGCAAGAAGGCTGACGGTACTGAAATCTTCCGAAGCAACTTTGCAGAAGGTGCACACGATTATAAACTAAGGCTAAACAAATAGGGACGTTTTCCTTAATACATACCACTGAAACTATCAGTAAGTGGTATGTATTTTTTTATTTACGCCTGATAAGAATTTACGCCACCTATTCGCCATAATCCTTTCCCCCCTGTTTTCTTCTTTAAACCTACATTTGCAATGACTCATTTTATAAATCCTTAAAGACTAAAGAAATCTCCTTCGGCTACGTTTAGGAAGCTAGTATTGGTGGCTGAGCGAAGTCGAAGCCGATAAAACGGATTTAACTTCCAATTAGCGGATCTATAAAATGAGGAAACATTGAACGGACAACACTTTTTGATAGAGATAAACACCATGAAGAAATTTGCTTTTTTGGCATTGTCACTGCTTTTCTGTGTGGAGACAAATGCACAGCTGAATAAAGAATATTTCACCAAACTGCAAGCTGAGCAGGTTGCAACAACAGACTTGATTGACTGGAGACAAGTAGGTCCAGGCATGGCAGGTTACTGTGAAGAGTTTTGGTGCCACCCGACAGACAAGAATGTTATCATGATGTCTCCGGATATGTACAACACTTATGGCTCATGGGATGCTGGCAAAACATGGCATACCGTCAAGGATGTCAACGGGGACGGGCTTGATTTGGCTAGGGTACGGAAGTTCACTTTTTCGTATCAGCACCCGTCATTTGGAATGGCAATATGCGGTAACGGAAAGCTGTACAGTACCATTGACACAGGTAGAAGTTGGAAAGAGATCAAAAAATTCAAAGGCAAGTTTGCAGAGCTTGCCGTAGATCCATCTGACGATAAGGTTTGGTTTGCAGCTCCCGGTGATTTTTGGAATGTGAAGAAGAATCACCGCCACCAAAACGGACAGACCAGCAATGTGGAAAATGATGGTATCTACAGAAGTATGGATGGTGGAAGAACCTGGGAAAAATTGACCATAGGTAATTATACTGATTTGGACATAGGGCGCATTGTGGTAGACCCTACCGATGGGAAAGTGGTAGTGGCGATTACCAACCAAGGCGTTTTCAGAAGCACCAACCGTGGCAAGTCATGGAAGCCTAGCAGTGATGGACTTCCTGTCAACCGCCCCCGTGATCTGGACTATTATTTCGATAAAAACACAAAGGAGTTTATCCTTTATATGGTGGAGCAAACAGCTTTTGAAAGCGATGGCAAAACGGTCAAGGTAAAAGGAGGGGTTTTCAAAAGTACAGACCACGGCAAAAGCTGGCAAAGCATGACGGGTAATCTGGCGGTGGATTTCAATCAGATCAGTAGCCGAGTATTGAAAGACAAGTACTGGAAGTCATTGGCTTTTTGGTTTCAGGAAGATGTAAAAACCATTCAAGCTAAATACCCTGAGTTGCCAAACGAGGTATTCTCTATTTTTCATCGCATTCAGGTAAATCCAAATAATAAGGACGAGGTTTACCTTTCTCAAAACAACAAGCATGATAAAGCCTTCCTGCCGGGTGGCGCATGGAAAACGGCAGATGGTGGCAAGACTTGGATTGCTGCGGCAAGAGCAGGTAAATATTGGATCGAAGGAAAAGACAATGCATACTGGCAATCCAGAAATAACCCAATAGGCGCCAATACCACTTTTGCTCACCTACAACCGGAAATCAATGTGACAGAGGAAATGTGGGGCAACCGTTTTCTTGAAATTGGTGCAGACGGTCGTGTGTACATCTGCTTGGATCAGCAGGTGATGGCATCAGACAATCATGGCAAAAGCTGGGAACAGATCGATGACAACGAGACAGAGAAAGGAAGCAACCATTGGGTAGGTCGTGGAGGCAGTAACCTTCCTGGCAGGTTTATGTTGCTGGAAACGGGTATCAAGGACCGTTATCTGCTAAGCAGTGGAGAGCATGGACTATGGCAAACGGCTCCGCTTGGCAACTATCCTGACAAGAAAGCAGTAGCAGTAAAACAACTGGAAGGACAGAACAATCATGGTGGAGCGCATTCGATTTCTACTGTGGCAGTACATCCCAAAAATCCTGATATCATCTATTTTCTGTCTTGGAGACAAGAGCACAGAGGTAAACTGAGAAGATCCACTGACGGAGGTAAAACATGGGAAAATATCGCCACCATCTTTGAGGCAGCAAATAGCCCGTGGATGGGACTGGCGGCACAAAACTCCCTGCTGATTGATCCTGTCAATCCTGACAATATGTATTTCTGTGCTACCCGTAAAATGATCTCAGAAGTAGCAGGTCCAAATGCACAAAAACACACTAAAGGTGACTATGGTTTCTATCGTTCAATGGATGGCGGTTACACTTGGGAGTTAAGCAACAATGGGCTGCATAAGAATGCGAGTATCCGTAGGATTGCCATGCATCCTGACCATTCTGAAATGCTGTATGCAGCGGTCAATGACAAGAATGGTGGATTGTTTGTGACCAAGGATAAAGGAAGTCATTGGGAGGAAGTCAAGATTCCTTCAGAAATCGACTTTGTCAACAATGTGTTTATCGACCGCAACACAAAGGATATCCTGATCGCATGCGGCAATGAGCAGGCAACCGACCAAGGTGGAGGTGTTTGGAGAAGCCGCAATAATGGCAAGTCATGGGAGAAAATCTTTGACATGCCTTATATCTGGCAAGTGGAAACCTCTCCAATCAATCCGAAAATTATCACGGTTAGTGCAGCATTGCCAATCAGAGCCAAATCACCTGAAGCTAAGTTGAATGCAGGGGCTTACCTGTCAATGGATGGCGGCAAAACTTGGCACAAGGTCAATAAGAATTTGGGTCAGCAAGATAGGATTACGGACTTCAAGCCTGATCCTTACCGTGAAGATGTATTCTGGATGGCACAAAAAGGAAGTGGCTGGACAGTCGGGTATTTCAAAGGAACATCAGACGGATGGGCGGAGCAGTAAGATATTATTGATTGCATTAAAACACACATTTGGCATGAAACATAATTTTTTAATTAGACCTATTTTCTTCTTGACGGTCCTGCTCAATATGCTTTGCACAGGACAACTTTTGGCACAGAAAAAGACCAACATTATACTTCTTTTTGCGGACGATGCTGGTTACCATGATTTCGGTTTTCAGGGAAGCAAGACCTTTCCTACCCCGCACCTCGATAAGCTGGCTTCTGAGGGAATGATCATGCGGGAAGCCTATACCACCGCAGCGGTATGCGGTCCTTCACGGGCTGGTTTGCTGACGGGAATGTATCAGCAAAGGTTTGGTTTTGAGGAGAACAATGTGCCGGGCTATATGAGTACTTCTTCTAATAAGATAGGCGATGAAATGGGATTGCCTGTTCACCTGAAAACCATTGCAGACTATTTGGAACCACTGGGTTACCAATCTATCATTTTAGGGAAATGGCATATGGGCAATGCCGATAAGTATCACCCATTGGGTAGAGGTTTTGATGAATTTTATGGGTTCAGAGGAGGAGCCAGAAGCTTTTTCCCACTTTCGCAGAAGGAAGCATTTGACAGACCAGCAGATAGGATGGAAAGAGGATTCGGCAATTTTCAGGAGCCTGATAAGTACCTGACCGATGCCCTAGCTGACGAGGCCTGTGACTTTATGGACAGAAACAAGAACAAGCCATTCTTTATGTATGTCTCTTTCAATGCTGTACATGCACCACTGCACGCGACAAAAGAAGATTTGGAAAAAGTGAAGGGGCTGACAGGCAAACGGAAAATGTTGGCAGCCATGACCATTGCGATGGACAGGGCTTGTGGACAGATTCTGGGTAAGCTGAAGGAACTAGGATTGGATGAAAACACCTTGGTGGTTTTTGCCAACGACAATGGTGGTCCCGACGGTACCTTAACCTGCAACTATCCTTTGAGTGGCTGCAAGTCCAACCATTTGGAAGGGGGAATCAGGGTACCGTGTATTGTCAAATTGCCAAAAGTGATCAAGGCAGGAACAGTGTATCAGCAACCTGTTAGCATGTTGGATATGTTGCCAACTTTTGTCAATGCAGCTGGAGGAAATGCGGCTGAAATCCAAGGATTGGACGGTGTCGACCTTATTCCATATCTGACAGGTGAAAACAACTCGGTGCCTCATGAAGTATTGTTTTGGAAGAAGGAAAACAGGGGAGTGGTACGTCAGGGAGACTGGAAAATGCTCCGTTTTCCGGACAGACCTGCCGAACTGTATAATATAGCGGAGGATATTTCGGAGTCCAATAATTTGGCATATGAGTACCCTGACAAAGTAAGGGAAATGTATAAGCTGCTTTTTGAGTGGGAAGGAACACTGGAAAGACCGCTTTGGCAGCTGAAGCGCGTTTATGAGGTCAACGCGATGAAACGGATGGATGAGAAAAGAACACCCGTACTGGATAATTGATTACTTTATATTATAGATCCTTGAATTGGATACTAAAGAAATCTCCTTCGACTACGCTCAGGAACCTAGTATTGGTGGCTGAGCGTAGCCGAAGTCGATAAAACAAGTTTAACTTCTATTTAACGTGAGTTATGAATTAGAAACGCACTATTTAGCCCTTGCATGCCTGTAAACACTTGCTTTCAGACGATGGAATAAATCCCATCGCTGTTGTATATAGCCCTTTCAGGGCATGTCTCCCGAAGGGACTAAATATGTCAGCATTTCATCGTGCCATGCAATGGCATCGATTTAAGGGCATTATAAACCATCATTCACGTTAATTAGCGGATATATAAAAGGGGTAAGCTTAAACAAGCTTACCCCTTTTATTTTGAATGAATAATATCGTTGACAAAGCTTTAAGGCAGCAGGCGATCAAAAAAGCAGAGTGAATCCTGAAGGTGTAGCTGCCAATATTCCCATTGATGCCCGCCATCAAATTCCTCGTATTGGTGTTCGATATTGTGATCGATCAGTTGCTTATGCAAGTGCCTGTTAAAGTCAATCAGTTCATCTGACGTGCCGCAATCAAATCGGAGCGCAGGCAATTGAGGACTTTGGCGTATGCTGGTCAAGACATCTTCGTCAGACCGCTCGTGTTGACGGTAATTTTCCAGTGGCTCTTCTACAAACAGCTGCATTTGTTCAACTTCCGTGATAGCGCTATGGGCAGAAATGCCTTTGAACAAATGCCCGTATTTGGAACCTAATTTCAGTGCACCAAATCCTCCCATGGAAAGCCCTCCAATAAAAAGGGGCGAAGAGGAAGAGGTACAAGAAATATTCTCTCTGACCGCTTGTACGACATCTTCCACGATCCATTTTTCAAAGTCCTGTCCGCTGTGGTGCTTCAGGTATCCAGATCCGTCACCCCAAAGTCCGTCAGAAGGCATAGCAAGTACCATCGGTCGGATGCGTCCTTCCTCTATCATTTGTTGGGCAGTCAGGTGTGCGCCTCCCAAGAAAGACCAGACCCATGCACTTCCATAAACTCCATGCAGCAGGATTGCGATAGGCAAGTTTTCTTCCTTTACATCTTGGGGTACAAATACGCAAATATCTCCACGCCCTTGCAAATGTCTGGACTTAACAGTGATAAACCGAAGGTTTTCCCTTTCAAACTTCGGCATGGAGCGTTCTGTTGTTCTGAATGATGAATTGCTCATGCTTCCAATAAAATTACGCCTTTTGCATTTTTTCCTGCCAGCATATCTTCCAATGCCAATTGAAGTTCTTCCAGAGGATAGGTATTGGTGATCATTTCATCGAGCATCAGTGTACCCTTATTATACAGTGATACAAGTTTGGGAAAGTCAATCTGTGGTCTGCATTTTCCATACAATGGGTTGATATAGATTTTATCCCATTCAAAAAGGCGCATGTCAATGGTGATTTCTTCTTCAATCCCACTTACCTGTACCGCAGTTCCCGCATTTCTGATCATGGCGAGTGGAGCCGCTCCCAACGCAGGAATGGCAGTACACTCAAAAGCATAGTCAGCCCCTCTGCCATTGGTCATTTCTTTTACCTCACGAGCTGTATTAAGCAATCCCTTGTCATTCGGATCTGCCAAGAGGGTATGGGTGGCGCCAAATCGGGTAGCCATTTCCAATCGATCAGGGTTAATGTCAACGGCGATGATCATGGCAGCACCGGCAATTCGGGCGCCTTGAATCACATTCAAACCGACGCCACCCGTGCCGAGTACAACTGCAGAGCTGCCTGCCTGAAGCTTAGCTGAATTGACCACAGACCCATAGCCGGTCATCACACCGCAACTGATCACGCTGGCAGAGCTGAACGGCATTTCACTTTCCAGTTTGATACAGGCAGATGCTTTGACAAGGGTATATTCTGAGAGGGTGCCGAGATTAAAAGACCGTTCGATTGTTTCACCTTTCCATTTGGTACCTTCCAAGTGGGCGTGTCCGGGTGTATAGCCATTACCACCGGCGGTGACAGGAGAATTTTGTTCACAGATATGCTGATTCCCTTCCTGACATTGGAAACATTGCAGACAAGGAGTTGCCCAATTCAGGATCACTTTGTCACCGATTTTGAAATCACGGACTTCCTTTCCTACTTTTTCGACAACGCCAGCTCCTTCATGTCCTAAAACAATGGGTTTCCCCCATGAGAGGGAATCATGGTCAGTATGGCAAAGCCCTGTAGCTTTTACCTTGACCAAAATTTCATCGGGCATTGGGTCACCTACTTCTATGATGTCGATGACGAACCCTCCTTTTCCATCTGCAATGGCGGCTTTTGCTTGTATGCTCATCTTAATTCTTCTTGCTGTTAGTTTTTATGACTTAATCGTTTCGGCTGCCAATCCTATCAGAACCTGTCCATCTTCCACTTTTACCGGATAGGTTTTCAAGGCTTTTTTAGCAGGTCTGTTCAGTGCGTTGCCGGTCTTCAAATCAAATTTGGAGTTGTGTTTCGGACATGAAATGGTACAGCTTTCCACTACACCATCAGCCATATAGGCATGTTCATGGGTACAGATGCCGCTGACGCTATAATATTCGCCCTTATCCGTATGGACAATGGCATAATCAGTTCCTTCAATTTTGACATTGATGACATCATTGGACGCAAGGTCTTTTACCGAAGTCACAGCATGCCACTCCAATTCTTCAGGCACAGCAGAAGTTGTCTGATTGGCCATAACGGTTTCCGCTCCTTTGGCAGCCATAGGGATCATGGCACTTGAAGCTTCCATCTCCTTGATGCGGACAACCTTTTGGGGTTCTTCTGCACCCGGTACCTTACGGTCAATAAAATAAGTGGTGTCTTTACTTTGCTTGATCAGGGCAGGAATCATTTCGCGGTAAACCTCGATCATGCCTTTGTATGGCTTCGGCATTTGGTCCTGTACCCGTCTATGAAAGCGAGGCAACTGGTGGAATGGCATCAGTGGATACATATGATGCTCCACATGGTATTGCATATTCATAAATAGAAAACCGAAAAATGGGTTAACCAGAATGGTTCTTGAGTTTTTGCGGTGATCCCACACGTCCTCATCAAGTCCTGCGTGTTGGGCAAGCACAAACGAACGCTGGATAATATTGCCGTACATCTTCGGAAGCGGTCCGACAAACAGCAAAGGAAGCCATGATTGTGTTAAACCAGCCACGATGATGGGGATAAGATTCAGCAGCAGGCTGGCTCTTGCCCACCAGAACATACGGTTATATTCTTCTTCAGGGACAAATTTTCGGGCATCCTCGCTGACGATTCCGAAAGCATGTTTGACCAAAACAGGAATATAGTACTTGGACTCGCCCAAACTGAAAAAGTTAAGGAAATGTTCCCAAAAAGTAGGTGGTCTGGTGACCGTAATTTCAGGATCGATATCATTGATTATGGTATAGGAATGATGCCTGACATGGGACCAGTTTGTAAAAATAATATCTCTTTGTTGCATTGCGGTAGCAATAAAACAAAGTGCGGTGTTCATCCAAGGAGTTTTGAAAACAGTGCCGTGGGAGCTTTCATGCCAACGGGCATCACAGGCACAGTACATCACGCCATAAAGGAAAAAGGCAGGAATCACCCAATAGGAGTCTAAAGATAAATAAGCCAAATACCCCGTCCCGAATAGGGAGATGATCCACAACAAGGTATTGAGGATACCATAAAGGTTGTTTTTCTGCATAAACTGCCTGAATTCGTTTCGAGGCATGTCAACTTTTGCCCACGGGGCTTCCTGTATATAGTCTTGAGGGTTTACCATCTTGATAATCGTTTTATAGTTTGATACTTACTTTTTTGGTGGTTGGGTAACCAACACAGGCAAGGATGCCGCCTTCTGCCAACTCTTCATCTGTCAGTGCTTCGTCCGTGATCATGGCTACATCGCCGGAAGTACAGACTCCGTAGCAGGCAGTACAGTTGCCCTGCTTGCAGGAATGCGGCAAGTCGATGCCCGATAAGACAGCCCCTTCAAGAATGGATTGCCCTTTCAAGACGTCAAACTGTTGCTTTTTACCATTCAGGCGCACGGTTATAGTCGCCTTTCCAATTGCATTGGAGGGGACTTTGACATTGGAAGGCGTAAGGTTGGATACAAAATGTTCTTTACGGAGCTGCTGAAATCCCATGTGTTGGAGGCTTTCCTCCATGATATTCATCAATCCGATTGGACCACACAGGTACACAGGCGTCTGATTGGAAAGTGAGAAACTGGTGATGATTTCTTGGGCTTTTGCAGTGGTGATAAACCCATCTTTGTTGAACGACTTGCTGTTGAAAAGTCCAAAGAGTTTCTTTTCTACGATGACACTTCCTTTATGCGCTTCATTCAGGTAATGCACAATTTTCAAGCGGTCAGGGAACTGATGCTCTAACTGCTTCAGAGCCTTATAGAAGATGATATCAGCTTCAGAACGGTTGACATATAAAAGGGACAGCCGCTTGGTCGGGTGCTGGTAAAGGGCAGTTTTGATAATGGAAAGCATAGGGGTAATGCCACTGCCACCGGCAATAAGCAGTACTTCAGGCGTCACTTCCTTGTCTGGCTCGTAGACAAACTGACCGGCGGGAGCCTCTATTTTTAGCTTGTCTCCAATGTTGATGTGGTCATTCAGGTAGTTGGAGACTAGCCCTCCTTTTACTCTTTTGACTGCCACTCCTATAAAAGGATCGGTTTCTTCTGCGGTGCAGATAGAGTAAGACCTTCTGATTTCTTCTTGGTTGATTTTCAGGACAAAGGTGAGGAATTGCCCAGCCTTGAACGGGATTTTCCCTTTAGGCACAGCAAAATAAAAAGCCTTACAATCCTCTGTCAGTGCTTCTATATTTACGACTTCCAGCTCCATAGCGCATGTTGTGTGTTTCAGTTACGAGATGATCTTGCCCAATTTTGGTTGGGTATTCATGCAAAATTGCGCTACTGAAGGGTCGTAATCTTCCTTTATTTTGGCTAAAAAGTAATCTATTCTGTATTTCGTATTATAATTTTGATCAAAAATGTAGTGGAATAGATGATTAAATTCAATTTCTATTAATGCTGTGCTTTGCTAAACATTTTCCGGAAAACAAGTGGAGAGCAATGCTTGAATTTCTTGAACTGTTTATAAAAGAATGGCAAACTCTCATAGCCACATTCAAATCCGATTTCAGCCACTTGCCTATCGGTTTCCAGTAGCATCCGGCTCGCAATATTGATCCGGTACTCATTCAGGTAGATAAAAAATGAGCGCTGCATCACCTTGCTAAAGAACCTTGAGAAAGACTGCTCACTCATATGCAATTCATGGGCAATGTCCGTCAGCATGATTTTCTGCTTGTAATGCTGCTGAACGAATTGCTGCACTTTCATGATCCGGTTGGAGGTTTCAGGAGAATGGTCATACACATAGGAGTCACCCGCCAATAACTGGTAGTCAGTTCTGTTGGCAAGTTCATCAAGAATCTCATGCAGCAGCAGGTATTTGTTGAGAGGAGGAGCCTCTATGACTTCTTCCATCTTATCCACCAAGGCGGCACTGACAGCAGAAAAGCTGATCCCTCTTTGTGCCAATTTCAGTAGCCGATGGATTGCCTGCAGCTCTGGAATATCATGAAAAAGTTGTGTATGCCATTGTATGACAAGTGCCTTGGAAGTGCTTTGGTAGTGTTCATCATTCTTCCAGCAATGAGGAAGCTGACTGGCAATCAGTACCAAGTCACCCTCTTCAAAAGCAGCCATACTGTTCCCCACATATCGGATGCCGCTGCTTTTCTTAATATAGGTTAGCTCATGTTCCGGATGGAAATGCCAAGGCGTCTCAAAAGATGGTTTCTCATAATGGTAGGCAATCAGGGATTGTTTCTCCGGAACATGAATTTTTTCTAAAACAGCTTTCATAAGTTGAAAAAAGGTGATTTGAAAAATACCTCTTGTGAGGTTTAAAATATTTCAAGGTAAAAACGATCTTGTTTTTTGCGGTTGTTTGCTGTACCAAGTCTATTTCGCCACCACAAAATCTCCCCAATCCGCAATGGACTGAACGATCGGAATAAGCTACTGCCCAGTTCAGTCAAATTGTACACCACTTTTAACGGCGGCTTTTTATGCTAAACCGTCCTTCTGATCAGATTGTCTTCCTCCAAGGACTTGAGCTGTAAACTTAACGTTCTTTTTGTTACAGTCAGCATCAATTTCCTCAGTTCATTGAAACGCAGTTTCTCACTGATCAGGTGGTAATGGATGACGGTTTTATCGCCAAAATTGTGGAAGCCGGACATTTAAAGCCAATCGTTAATGAGCACCATTTTTATTGGAAGAAGCAGGCGCAGCGCACGCACATTTGGAAAGCCATCGGAAAGGTCGTGACTGAAAATTAAGGTGACTTTACAATAATTGTTGCAAAGCACCCGAGAAGTAAGTTATTGAGAATATCCTTGCAACTTCTCGGGTCCTTATGATCACATTTTCCAACTGAAAAGAGCCGACCAAGATAGTTGCCTTACCTCAGAGCGGTGCCCAATTTTTTGATGCGTAGGTTCTTTTCTTCAAATAGCCTTTCGCTATTTAAAGCAAATCCAAATCGTGAGAAATGTTTTTATGCTCACCTCTTTAAGGTAGGTTCTACTGCTTTTATATAAAATGTACACTATACAGTTATAAGAGATAGGGGTAAGTTTTATTGGTTCTGCCTGTACTAACTGAAATACAGATTCCCCCCCTTTTTTTCAATGAAAAATACCATTACACCTAATGTTCAGGGGGGTAATTTGGTTGCAGTATCCATCAGGAGATTCTGTTGTGTGGGGAAATCATAAGGGATTTTTAAAAGCGTAATAATTAGCCAAAGAGAGAGATGAAGAGAATTTTTTATCTGATTGCAATATTTCTAATCGTTAGCTGCAGTAAGCAAACTGAGCCAATGCAGAGAGTCAATGACTTTAATTTTGACTGGAAATTTAAGCTGACGGAACAGGATTTGGCTCAATCTCCTGTTGCAATCAGTTTCGATGATCAGCAATGGGAAAGCCTTAATCTGCCACATGATTGGGTCATTGAACACCCTTATGACACTGCCAACGCTAACACTGCACCTGCCACAGGTTATATTTATGGAGGAGGCATCGGTTGGTACAGAAAACATTTTAACCTCAATTTAGAAGATCATCAGAAAGCATTTATCGTCTTTGACGGTGTATACAACCACTCAGAAGTATTCCTGAACGGACAGAAACTTGGCGGACGTCCTTATGGCTACGTGCCGTTTCAGTTTGACATGACGCCTTACCTGAATAAGGATGGAAAAGAAAACATATTGGCTGTAAAAGTAGACCATACACGCTATGCGGACAGCCGTTGGTATACCGGAGCGGGCATCTATCGAAATGTGGAACTGGTCGTGACAGACAAACTTCATGTGCCGGTTTGGGGCACTTTTGTAACAACCCCTGAAATTTCTGAGGAGCAGGCAATGGTTCAGGTAGCCACTACGGTGTCAAATCAATATAAGGCCGGACAAACTTTTACGCTGAAAACGGAAATACTGGACGCACAAGGTCAGGTAGTATCCGAAACAGAAGAGAAGCAGCAGCTTTCGGCAGCTTCGGAAAACACATTTGATGTGCAGGTAGCCGTGAAAAAGCCAAGACTTTGGGACATTGAGAGTCCTTATATGTACACGGCACGCACAACTATCCTGAATGAAGGAAAGCAACTGGAGGAAGTGCTGACAAAATTTGGCGTTCGTGAGATTCGCTTTGATCCGGATTCAGGGTTTTTCCTTAATGGACAGAACCGCAAGATCAAGGGCGTGTGTCTTCACCATGATGCTGGACTCGTTGGAACGGCAGTGCCAAAAGGCGTTTGGAGAAGAAGGCTGCAACTGTTGAAAGACGGCGGCTGTAACGCGATTAGAATTTCTCACAACCCAGGTTCTCAGGAGTTCCTTGACCTTTGTGATGAAATGGGCTTTTTGGTGCAGGATGAATTCTTTGATGAGTGGGACAACCCTAAAGACAAACGCTGGAATCAGAAAGAGAGAAAACAGGAATATGTAACAGAGGGCTATGCCCTGCAGTTTCAGGAATGGGCAGAGCAGGATCTGAAAAATACAGTACTCGCACACCGCAACCACCCTTCCATTTTTCAATGGAGTATCGGTAATGAGATTGAGTGGACATACCCTAGAGCACAGGCGGCTACAGGCTTCTTCAACAACATGAACTGGAGCGGCAACTATTTCTGGTCAGAACCGCCATTCTCGCCGGAGCAAATCAAAAAGCAATTGGAAACCTTGCCGAAAGGCAAATACGATATCGGAACAACAGCGAGCAAGCTGGTGAAATGGACCAAGGAAATGGATACCACAAGACCAGTGATCGCCAACTGTATCCTGCCATCAGCAAGCCACTTGACTGACTACGGCAAATCACTGGACATTGTGGGTTATAGCTACCGTCGTGTGCTGTATGATTACGGACATGAACTATACCCAGACAAGGTGATCATGGGTACCGAAAATTTGGCGCAGTACCATGAGTGGAAAGCCATTATGGAAAGACCATTTATTGCGGGTACTTTCTTCTGGACAGGTATCCATTATATGGGTGAAATCCGTGGTCCGTGGCCACAAAAGGGTAGCGGCTCAGGCATGGTTGATTTTGCGGGTTTCCCTAACCCTTCTTACCATATGATCAAGACACTGTGGACGGATAAGCCACATACGTTTATCGCTACACAGCAATTGGAAAAATCCATCAACAAAATAGATCCTGCCACAGGGAAATTAGTTGCCAAAAAACCGGATGCATGGAAACAGGCGCTTTGGAATTGGCATAAGGTCAACAATCACTGGAATTACCCTGAAGGACAGATGATCAGCGTGGAGATCTACTCTAACTGCGATGAGATCGAGCTGTTCCTCAACGACAGAAGCTTGGGTAAAAGAACATTGGATGAGTTTGAGGACCATATCTACAAGTGGGGTGTGGCTTTCGAGACTGGAGAGCTGAAAGCAGTCGGCACCAAGGATGGTGAAACACAAGTGACTTACCTGAATACAGCAGGCAATCCGGTAGGGGTGACATTGGTGGCAGACCGTACACACCTTAAGACTGACGGCTATGATGTAGCACATGTCGTAGCACAGCTTGTGGATGCAGCCGGAAACCCAGTGAGCCATACAGAAAGAAAAGTGACTTTTAACCTGCCTGAAGGAGTTCGCCTGTTGGGCGTGGACAATGGGGCATTGGAAAATGTACAGCTTCACAGAACCAATGAGCTGGTAACCCATCAGGGAAGGGCTTTGCTGGTATTGCAATCCATCCGAAGCAAAGAAGGGCAGGTAGATGTATCGGTAAGCAGTGACGGACTGAAAGGGGACCAGCTGAAACTCGTATTGCAGGAATCGGATAACAAGCAGGATAACATTGAATTCGCATCAGTAAAAAATTAAATCGCTCCAATAATGAAAGCAGCATTTTATACAGGAAATCAAAAATTTGAGATCGGCACATGTGACGTAGTGAAGCCGGCAGAAGGAGAAGTAAGATTGGAAGTAGCCTACTGTGGCGTCTGCGGTACGGATGTGCACATCTACCACGGTGTGATGGATACAAGGGTAAAACCTCCGCAGACAGTTGGGCACGAGGCTTCGGCAGTAGTGGCGGAAGTAGGACCGGGCGTGACCAACGTAAAAGTGGGCGACAAGGTAGCCGTAAGGCCGTTGAAATTCGGAGCGCCTCATCCGTATGATAAAGGTTTCAACCACGTGGGTAAAAACCTGAAGTTTATCGGTATTGACAGTGCCGGTGCATTCCAGAACAGCTGGACAGTACCTGCCTATACTTTGCACAAGCTGCCTGAAAACCTTTCGCTGATGCACGGTGCCTTTATCGAGCCTTTGGCAGTGGCTTGCCACGACGTGAAGATCGGAAGAGTGAAAGCAGGTGAGCATTGCCTGGTGATTGGCGGTGGACCAATCGGAACGCTGATCGCTTATGTATTGAGAGAGAAAGGCGCGCATGTCTATATCTCTGAAGTAAATGAGAACAGGCTTGCGATGCTGAATGAGTTGGGTTTCAGTACGATTAACCCCGTTAAGGAAAACCTGCTTGAGCGCATTGCTGAACTGACTGGCGATGCTATGATCGATTGTGCCTTTGAGGTATCCGGCTCGGCGCCGGGCGCAGCAACCATGACAGAGGTAGTCAATGTAAGAGGCAGAATCGTGATGGTAGCTATTCATGGCGGAGAGAAAAAGCCGGTTGACCTGTTCAAGTTTTTCTGGGCAGAGATCGAGCTGCTGGGCGCAAGACTTTACGAAGAAGAGGATTATGAGGAAGCCATCAGTATTGCCGCTTCAGGTGCCGTTCCATTCGAGCAGCTGATCACGCAAGTCGATACGCTTTCCAATATTCAGTCGGTATTTGAAACGATCGACAATAATCCGGCAGGTATGAAATACCTGATTGATTGTCAGAACTAAAACAACCATCAAATTTAAAAAGAAGCATAGACATGAAAGATATATTAAATCAGTTTAGCCTGAAAGGCAAAGTTGCTTTGGTGACAGGTTGCAAGAGAGGAATCGGTAAAGCAATGGCAGTAGCCTTGGCAGGTGCTGGCGCAGACATTATCGGGGTAAGTGCTACTTTGGAAACTTCAGGCAGTGAAGTGGAAAAAGAGGTGACAGCATTGGGTAGAAACTTCAAGGGTTACGCTTGCGACTTCTCGGACAGAAAAGCACTCTACGGTTTTATTTCAACAGTAAAGGCAGAGTTTCCGGTGATTGATATTCTGGTAAACAATGCGGGAACCATCCTGAGAACACCGGCAGCTGAGCATCCGGATGAAATGTGGGATAAAGTGGTGGAAGTAAACCAGAATGCACAGTTTATCCTGACAAGGGAGATCGGTAAAGAAATGATGGAAAGAAGAAGCGGCAAGGTCATCTTCACGGCTTCCCTGCTAACTTTCCAGGAGGTATTACAGTACCGGGCTATGCGGCAAGTAAAGGTGCAGTAGGTCAGCTGACAATGGCATTTGCCAATGAGTGGGCTTCCAAAGGTGTGAATGTTAATGCGATTGCACCGGGCTATATCAGCACAGACAATACAGAAGCATTGCGTAACGATCCTGAAAGAGCATCTTCTATCCTGAGCAGAATTCCGGCAGGTCGTTGGGGTGAGCCGCAGGATTTTGCAGGACCAACTGTTTTTCTGGCATCCAAGGCAGCCGATTACATGCATGGTTCCATCATGCTGGTAGACGGTGGCTGGATGGGCAGATAATTTCTTGTAACCTGAAAATCCGATAACAATCATGACAATCGAAGCAAAAGAATATCAACTGTTTATAAATGGGGAGTGGACTAACGCCACTTCCGGAGAGCAAGCGGCTGTGATCAGCCCGTCTGATGAGTCTGTAGTGGGCTATACGCAAATGGGACTGGAAGCTGATGCACAAAAAGCATTGGAAGCTGCACAAGAAGCACAGCAACAATGGAAAAAAGTACCTGCCCGTAAGCGTGCAGAACTGATGCGTGCTTTTGCAGCTGAAATTAGAGCAAACAAGCCGTACCTGTCCAAGCTGCTGGTACGTGAGCAAGGAAAATTACTTTCGCTGGCAGAGATTGAAGTGGAAGTGACTGCCACTTTTATCGAATATGCTTGTGATTGGGCAAGACATATTGAAGGAGACATCATGCCTTCGGACAATCCGAATGAGCATATTTGGATTCATAAGATCCCAAAAGGGGTAGTGGTCGCCATCACGGCTTGGAATTTCCCATTGGCGCTGGCTGGCAGAAAGATCGGTCCGGCATTGGTGGCAGGTAACAGTATCGTGGTGAAACCTACGCAGGAAACACCATTGGCTACCTTGGAGCTGGGCAACATTGCGCAGAAAGTAGGATTACCGAAAGGGCTTCTGAATATCGTGACGGGTTCAGGAAGAGTATTGGGTAATGCATTGGTAGAAAACCCGATCACGAAGATGGTGACCATGACCGGCAGTACACCGGCAGGTCAGCAGATATTCAGGGCAGCTGCCACCAACCTGACACACGTTCAGCTGGAGTTGGGCGGAAAGGCACCCTGTATTGTCTTTGAAGATGCCGACATCGATCAGGCTGTAGAAGGCGCTTTCCATTCCCGTTTCGACAACTGCGGTCAGGTATGTACCTGCAACGAGCGTATGTATGTGCATGAGGCTATCTATGACGTGTTCATGGAGAAATTCATGACGAAAGTCAAAGGGCTGAAAGTAGGTGACCCAATGGACATCGACTCGGATATGGGACCGAAAGTCAACGCTTCAGAGCTGAACAACATGAAAAAGCTGGTAGCGAAAAGTATTGAAGAAGGTGCCGTGATCGCTCACGGTGGCAAGGTGCCGGAAGGTAAAATGTTTGAGAAAGGTTTCTGGTTCGAGCCAACTGTATTGACAAATGTGTCACAGGAGATGACCATCGTACATGAGGAATCATTTGGTCCGATTCTGCCGGTGATCAAGTTCAAGGAATTTGAAGAAGTAATCGGTTATGCCAACGACTGCGAATACGGACTGGCTGCTATGGTCTTTACCAAAGACATGCAGAAAATTCTGAGATGTAACGATGAGCTGGAATTTGGCGAGATCTACGTCAACCGTGGTCACGGCGAGCAGCACCAAGGATTCCACAATGGCTACAAGCTGAGCGGAAGCGGCGGTGAAGATGGCAAGTACGGCTTTGAGCAGTACCTCGAGAAGAAAACATTTTATGTAAAGTACTAACAGGACAGGAATAAGGCAGGACAATAATTAAACTATAAATTCTGTCCCGAAGGGACAAAATATAGAAGCGATGGATTTAAATCCATCGAATTGGAGAATGGGATAACTCCTGTTGATTAGTTCAATCAAATCCATTCT
This sequence comes from Limibacter armeniacum, assembly GCF_036880985.1. Classification (NCBI taxonomy): domain Bacteria; kingdom Pseudomonadati; phylum Bacteroidota; class Cytophagia; order Cytophagales; family Flammeovirgaceae; genus Limibacter; species Limibacter armeniacum. The sequence goes on along the minus strand of NZ_JBAJNO010000001.1, from coordinate 211,552 downwards.
AATTATTGCCCTGTTTCATCCCACTTACTACTATGAGCAATCTGATCAAAAATATAGAGGCAAAGCTGTTCAAGGTGCCTTTGCCTGAAGTACTCAATGACGCTAAGCATGGCGATCATACCCACTTTGAGTTGGTTACAACTACCATCACATTGGAAGATGGCAGTGAGGGAACAGGTTACACTTACACAGGAGGAAAGGGCGGACATGCCATTTTAGCTATGTTACAGCACGATATCATTCCTGCCCTGATTGGCAAGGAAGGTGACAAGATTGAGGAGATCTACGACTTTTTGGAGTGGCATATGCACTACGTAGGCAGAGGAGGAATCGTATCTTTCGCGGTGTCTACGGTCGATATTGCCCTTTGGGATATCCGTTGCAAGAAGGCGGGATTGCCGCTCTGGAAAATGGCAGGTGGCGCAGGCAATACCTGTAAGGCATATTGCGGCGGCATAGACCTGCAGTTTCCGTTGGAGAAGTTGCTGTCCAATATCAGGGGCTACTTGGCGGCAGGATACAATGCTGTGAAGATCAAGATCGGCAGACCAAACCTGCAGGAGGATATCGAGCGCATTGCCGCTGTCCGTGAGCTGATCGGTCCGGATGTGCCGTTTATGGTGGATGCCAATTACTCCATGTCTGTTGAACAGGCGATCAAGGCGGCAGAAGCTTTCAAGCAATATGACATCACTTGGTTTGAGGAACCAACAATTCCAGATAATTATAAAGGTTATGCTCAAATCGCAAAGGAGACGGGAATGCCTTTGGCAATGGGTGAAAACCTACACACGATCTATGAGTTTGAGTATGCTTTCGAGCAGGCAGAACTGTCTTTTATTCAGCCTGACGCTTCCAATTGTGGTGGTATCACGGGCTGGCTGAAAGCGGCGGAACTGTCACGTGAATATGACATTCCGGTTTGTTCGCACGGAATGCAGGAACTGCACGTCAGCCTTGTTTCGGCACAGTCGAACAGCGGATGGCTGGAAGTACACAGCTTCCCGATCGATGAGTATACTATCCGACCATTGGTGGTGGAAAATCACCGTGCCGTCGCACCGGATGTACCGGGTACAGGCGTCACGTTTGACTGGGAAAAGCTGGCACCTTATCAGGTAAATCAAAAACCCATAACGGAAACAGCCCATGCTTAAGACAGTAAAAAATATCACGAAGCACACTTTCGGCTATCTGGATGGTGAGCGCATAGATGCCTATACGCTCACCAACCGAAATGGCATGAAGGTTCAGGTCATCAACTACGGCGCGACCATTACCTCCATCAGGATTCCTGACGGGTCACCGCATCAGCAGCAGGAAGTGGTATGCGGCTTTGATACCCTGGAAGGGTATCAGTCAGAAGCATATAAGGCGAATGCGCCATACTTCGGTTGTACAGTAGGCAGGTTTGCCTCAAGAATCAAGGATGGCAAGTTCTCGGTCAATGGGACAGCTTATGAGGTGGCTTGCAATGATAGTTCCAACCATCTGCACGGTGGTCTGAATGCATTTGACAAAAGAATATGGGCGGCAGAGATGCAGGAAGATACGGTAGTGATGAAGCTGTTCAGTCCCCATCTGGAAGAAGGTTTTCCGGCAAATGTGGAAGTGAGTGTATCTTTCAGGTTATCAGATGAAAATGAGCTGGTGATTTCCTACGAAGCAACTGCCGATCAGGAAACGCCGCTGTCGCTAACCAATCATACCTACTTTAATCTGTCAGGATTTGAGCGGACTGTGGAAAGTACAGTGGCAAGCATTAAAGCGGACAGCTACCTGATGCCGGATGATACCAATGTGCCGGTAGGGGAAGTAAAATCAGTGCAGAATGACCCTGCGGATTTGAGAACGCCACGTCAATTGGGAGATGCGTTTCGTGAATTGCCGACAGGTTTCGAACACTACTTTGTGTTTGACAACAGGAATGAAGCAGCACCAGTCGCTGAATTCTCGGATGAGGCAACCGGAAGAAGCCTGCAAGTCTACACGACCGAGCCGGGCATGCTTTTCTACACAGGCTATTTTACAGACGATAAGCTCAAGAGAGAATCCGGTAACCAATACGGAAGGTTCAAGGGCTTTTGCTGTGAGACACATCGCTATCCGAACGGACCCAACATTGAAGGAGCACCGGACGTGATGACCGGTCCCGACAATCCTTACCAGAGCCGTACGGTTTTCAGGTTCGGGTTTGAGACAACACAAAACTAACACACTGCCATAGGCAAATTATTTAACCAATAAAACAGATAAAAACATGATAGAAGGAATTATCTGGGCAATTATGGCGGGTCTGATGTTAGGCTTGTATGCCCTTCCTGAGAAATATGCGAAGGACTTTGAATTTGAAAATACATGGGGATTGTTTTTCGCCATCAATACCTTTTTGATTCCCAACATCGCCGCTTTCGGACTGATTGACGGTTTTTCAGAGGTATTGGCCGCTATTCCAATGAGTGTACTGATCGGAATGGGTGTATCGAGTTTCCTGTGGGGTATCGGCGTGATGATGTGGGGCAAAGCCATCAACCACATCGGACTGTCTCTTGGGTTCTCCATTTTTATTGGCACCATCATTCTGGTCGGTTCACTGATTCCATTTATGGTGGGTGGTCTGCCGGATACGCAGGTGTTTATCACGATCTTGGCAGGTATTGCTGTGGTGCTGATCGGAGTTGTGACTAACGGTAGAGCTGGCATCCTTCGTCAGAAAGATGAGGAGGGTGAGCAGAAGAAAGGATCTATGTCAACAGGAATAATGATTGCGGTAATCGGCGGTTTGCTGGCGACAGGCTTCAGCTATGCCAATACAGTTGGAGGTGCAGTGATCCACGAGGCTTGCCAGCAGGCAGGTAACCCTGAATGGGTAAGTGCTATCGCTGTGATGTACATCATCTATATTTTTGGAGGTATTGCCATTGCCGCATACTTCTCGTGGCAACTGACTGCCAAGAAACTGTGGGGGCGTTTCCGTACACCAAGCTTCGGACGCAACACACTGCTAGCAACTATCATGGGTATCTTCAATTTCGCTGCTTCTGCCGCTTTTGCTTATGCTGCCTTTAAGTTGGGCAACAATGGAGGAACGGTAGGTTATGCCATTTTCAACACGGTATCGGTAGCGGTGGCGATTGTCAGCGGACTGATCACAAAAGAGTGGGTCAATGCTTCTTTCAAGGCAAAAGGTTCCCTGTATCTGGGACTTGCCTGCATGATCGTAGGGATTGTGATAGTAGCAGTAGGCAACGGGCTTTCTTAAAATATTACTTAAACTGATCAATATAACAACATACAATGCAGAAATATATCAGTAAAAGAATCGGAAAAATATTGTTGGCTGCTGGTATGATGACCATCATAGGTTGCCAGAACCAGAAAGGTCAGATGACGACACAAAGCGAAGACCTACAGATCACGGAAGAGAAACTGGATCATTTGGGTATCACCAACAGGGACTACCTGAGTGCCGCTTCCAAGCGTGCCTTGGCTTGGTCGGATGACCTGACCAACGAATGGTTTGGCGAATTTACGGTGCATGACCTGAAAGGCGATCTTGCCTATGAGGAAGGCGTAGTAAGAAGAGACCCAAGTGCCGTGATCAAAATAGATGGCAAATACTATGTATGGTATTCGAAAAGCGTGGATAAAACGGATGGTTTTGCTGGTGACATCGAGAATGACAAGGTATTCCCTTGGGACAGATGCGATATCTGGTATGCGACTTCTGAAGACGGCTGGACTTGGAAAGAGGAAGGCGTAGCGGTAAAGCGTGGTGAAAAAGGCGCCTATGACGACCGCTCGGTATTCACAGTGGAAATCATGCAGCATGACGGTATGTATTACCTGTGCTACCAGACAGTGAAATCGCCTTACAATGTAAGAGTGAAAAATCAGGTGGGACTGGCTTGGTCTTCTTCACCGAACGGCCCTTGGACAAAGAGCGAAGAACCGATTCTAAGCCCTGCTGACAATGGCGTATGGAAAGGCGATGAGGACAACAGATTCCTGGTAGAGAAGAAAGGCGACTTTGATAGCCACAAGGTACATGATCCTTGTATCATTCCTTACAAAGGAAAATTCTACCTGTATTACAAAGGTGAGCAGATGGGTGAGGAAATCACTTTTGGTGGTAGACAGATCAGACACGGTGTAGCGATTGCCGACAACCCGAAAGGTCCATATGTGAAGTCAAAATACAACCCAATTTCCAACAGTGGTCACGAGATCTGTGTATGGAAACAGGGTGACGGCATCATGTCTTTGATCACTACGGATGGTCCGGAGAAAAACACCATTCAGTACTCTCCTGATGGTATCAACTTCGAGATCAAGGCGGTAATTCCAGGTGCGCCACACGCAATAGGTCTGAACAGGTCACTGGATACAACAGAGCCTTTCGGCATTTTCGAATGGGGACTGACGCACAAGTATCATAATTACGACTGGCAGTACATCCGCAGGTTCCAAGGCAAGCGCAAGACGACGCATACGGCAAGAGGTGAAGCAGGTTCCAAAAAGAGCAGTGACGAGAAGAACTGATCTGCCTGACTTATAAAAATAAATTTGTTGGTTAAATAGATGTAAAGATGAAATCTTTTTTGTCTATGCTTCTTTTCCTGCTGCCCGCCCTAGTGCGGGCACAGGATTGGAAAGATATGAAAGTCCCTGCACCAGCCGGTGAGGGAATGAAATGGGAATTGCAGGAGCAGTTTTCTGATGATTTCAATTATGAGGGAAAAGGAGCTGAATTTGAACAAAACTGGAAGGATGTCTATTTCAACAAATGGCTAGGTCCAGGGCTTACCGAGTGGAACAACGGACACAGTGAAGTGACCGGCGGTAACCTGCAAATCAAAGCATCCCGAAAAAGCGGAACCGACAAGGTGTACTGCGGCGTGGTGACTTCCAAGGAGACAGTGATGTATCCTGTCTATATGGAGGCGAGCATCAAGGTGAGTAACCAAGTGCTTTCTTCCAATTTCTGGATGCTGAGCGATGACGATACCCGTGAGATCGATGCCTTGGAAGTGTATGGTGGTGACCGCCCTGACCAAACTTGGTTCGCGGCAAACATGTCAACCAACTACCATATTTTTGAACGGGACAGCGTCAACAATTCGATTATTGCGAATCATAACAAGCAGACACATCATCATTTACCCAACAATGAACCTTGGCGCAATGATTACCATACCTTCGGTGTGTATTGGAAATCGGCTACAGAGATGACTTTCTACATTGATGGGGAAGTGAAAAATACTTTCAGCGATCAGAACATGACGGATCCTTCGGGCAAATTCTTTGACCGTCCGCTGTACATAATCATCGATATAGAAGACCACGATTGGCGTTCCAACCAAGGGACTGTGGCGACAGATGAGGAATTGGCAGATGACAGCAAAAATGTGATGTATGTGGATTGGGTGCGTGTATATAAGCCCGTTGAGAGCAATGAAGTTACAGGGATTGAAACCTCGTTACCTGAAGGAATCAAACTCTATCCGAACCCTGCAGCTGATACATTGAATTTATCAGGTCTAATACCTGGTAAATACACATTTGTATTCTTCAACCTTAGTGGAGAGAAGCAGTTGCAAAAGCAATTAGCTGTTCAAGGTAGCGTGAAATTGGATGTGGCGGTGTTGCCTGCCGGATATTATCAGCTTCTGGTTAAAGGAGAAATTCAGGAGTTCAGCAGCAAGGTACTGATTCGCTAATTGGCATCAATAGGCTAAAACCAAAGCGGTACGGGGGTAAATCTGTAAAAATATTGAGGATGGCTGCGCATCAACCTGACTTTAATGTTTAAGCAAGATTTCACCCCCTTTTTCATAAGTGTTTATTCTACTCGTATTGTATAGAATAGATTTACTTTAGAGGATAGACGCTTTATCTCATTTAACAATTTGACTAATAAATAGAGTGCTACTTTTTTCTTGAAAAATGATATGATGAAAACACCTAGCAAATACCTGATGCTGTCAGTTTTTGCAGGATTTCTACTTTGTTGTTATTGGATGGTGGGCTGTTCCACTAAAGTCCCGACAGCACAGCTGGAAGCCTACAATGACCTGCCGGCAGAACTGGACTTCAACATACACGTGAAGCCAATCCTTTCTGATAAATGTTACCTCTGTCACGGACCTGACAAGGCAAACCAGAAAGGTGGACTTAGGCTGGATATTGCAGAAACTGCTTACGCCAAATACAACGAGGAAACGGGACGTGTGGCAATCAAGCCGGGTGACCTGGAGGCAAGTGAGGTATTTCACCGGATTGTGTCAGAGGACAAGGATTATGTAATGCCTACGAAGGAATCCAACCTGAACCTGACAGATAGAGAAAAGGCTATCCTGATTAAATGGATTGAGGATGGTGCGGAATACCGTCCACACTGGGCATTTATCTCACCTAAGAAACCGGCACTACCCGAAGTAAAACATAAGGATTGGGTCAAAAATCCGATTGACCAGTTTGTGGTCAAAAAGCTGGAAATAGACGGTTACAATCCTTCAGAAGAAGCAGATAAGGCAACCTTGTTGCGTCGTCTTTCACTTGACCTGACAGGTTTGCCGCCAACACCGGAAGAGATCAACAACTTCTTGGAAGACCGCTCGGAAAATGCTTACGAAAAGCAGGTGGATCGTTTGCTCAATTCAAACCATTATGGCGAGCAGATGGCAGCCGGATGGATGGACCTTGCACGTTATGCCGATACGCATGGCTATCAGGTAGACCGCTACAGGGATGTAAGCCCTTGGCGTGACTGGGTGATCAAGTCCTACAATGAGAATATGCCATTTGACCAGTTTGTGGAATGGCAATTGGCAGGTGACCTGTTGCCCAATCCTACCAAAGAACAGCTATTGGCAACGGCATTTAATAGGTTGCATCCACAGAACCTGGAAGGAGGAATTGTAGATGAGGAATTCAGGGTAGAATATGTGGCAGATAGAGCGTCTACAGTAGGGAAAGGACTGATGGGACTGACGGTGGCATGTGCCCGTTGCCATGACCATAAGTACGACCCGATTTCACAAAAGAACTTCTATGAGCTTTACAGCTTTTTCAATAATGTCAATGAGACCGGACAGATTTCATGGGATATGGCAATGCCTGTTCCGACCATGCTTTTGCCAAACAAAATACAGGAAGAAGTGATCAGCTATTTGCAGAAAGTAGCGAAGGAAGATGAAAGTAAATTGGCAGAAACTGTCACCGCTCACAAGAATGAGGCACAGGATTGGGTAAGCCATTTTGGCTACCAAAAGCTTGGTAAATTGCCTGCTGAAAAAAATAAGGAAGGGGAATACCTGTTGGATGGAAACCTTAAGAATAAGGTTGGCAACAGAAAATCCGGCAAGATGGACCGACAGTTTTCAGCCAAGGAAGAGCCAACGTTTTCGAAAGGCTACAACCAGATGGGACTGCGTATGGACGGAGATGCTTGGCTGGATCTTGAGAAAGTAGGTGTCTTCAAACGTAAAGATCCGTTCAGTATTGGCATCTGGGTCAACCTGCCGGACAGCCTGAAGGAAGGTGTCATTTTCCACAAGAACAAGGGAACAAGACTGCACAGCTACAAAGGTTACCATCTCTATCTGAAAGACAACAAGCTGGAACTGATGCTCGCACATACTTGGCCGGATAATGCCATTGTCAAACTTTCGGCAGATACGGTTGAAAGGAATAAATGGATACACCTGATGATGACCTATGATGGCAGCAGCAAGGCTTCAGGCTTAAAGCTGTACATGAACGGGACAGAAGTAGCCACTCAAACGGAAACCGACAACCTTTACAAGGACATCATTTTCTTCGATTACAGGGATCAGATCTATAAAGATGCCATCGAACCCGGATTGCAGATCGGGGCAAGATGGAGAGGTGTAGGCATCAAAGGTGCTTCAGTGGACAATATCAGCGTGTATCGCAGAACACTGACAGCATTGGAAGTCAAAGCATTGGTCAACCCTGAATACCTGACGGAGCTATGCCGTACCAAACCGGATGCGCTGACAGCAACACAAAAAGAACTGCTGACACAGCATTACCTGACTACACAGGTACCGGAAATCCAAAAGGCAAAACAAACATTGCTGGCATCAAGAACAGTGCTGTTTGATAGCATAGAGCCTGTACAGGAAATGATGGTGATGAAGGAGATGGAAGAACGAAGACCATCCTATATCTTGGAAAGAGGCAACTACGATGCACATGGAGAGGAAGTATTCCCTGATGTACCATCCTCCATTCTGGCATGGAATGATTCATTGCCTAAAAACCGTTTGGGATTGGCTAAATGGCTGATGAATCCGCAACATCCTCTCACATCAAGGGTGACCGTCAACAGGTACTGGCAGCAGTTCTTTGGTAAAGGATTGGTCGATACAGCAGATGACTTTGGTAATCAGGGAAGTCTGCCAAGCCATCCGGAGTTATTGGATTGGTTGGCAATCTCTTTTATCGAATCAGGTTGGGACATTAAGCAAACCGTTAAGCAGATCGTGATGTCTGCCACCTATAGACAATCATCCAAGGCTTCCAAAACATTGCGTGAGCAGGATCCGAACAATATCCTGCTGGCAAGAGGGCCAAGCTTGAGGCTATCCAGTGAAATGATGCGAGACAATGCCCTATTGGCTAGCGGACTGCTGAATGATACCATTGGAGGAGAAAGTGTCAGAACATATCAGCCGGAAGGACTGTGGGCAATGAACAGTGCCAAATACGTGCAGGACACAGGGGATAAACTATACCGCAGAAGCCTTTACACGATATGGAAAAGGACCGTACCGAATCCGACACTGGCCACTTTTGATCAGCCGGAGCGGACAGAGTGTACCGTAACGAGACAGAAAACCAATACGCCATTACAGGCTTTGGTACTGCTCAATGATCCGACTTATCTGGAAGCGGCAAAAGTGATTGGCGAAAGCATCACAAGAGAGGGAAGTACAGAACAAAGCATCAAGAATGCTTACCGCAGGTTGACGGGTAAACAACCTTCTGCTGCGGAGATGACGGTATTGGTGGAAATGTCCCAAAAAGAGTATGAACAGTTCCGCAATGATCCGAAAAAAGCAAAAGGATGGCTGGAAGCTGGAGAGTACAAGATTGATCAGGCACTTGACCTGAACAGGGTGGCTGCCAATGCGATAGTAGCCAGCGTCATGATGAATTCTGATGCAAGTATTACCAAACGATAAAACGCTAATTGCAACGATATTATGTGTAATGAACATCACAAGAAAAAGATAACGCACAAAGCGCTGGAGCAGGAGGAGAAGATGATGAGCAGAAGAAACTTCCTGACCAAAACCTCTTTGGGACTGGGAGCGGTGGCGCTTGGTAACTTGATGGGAGCTGGTAACCTGTTCGCAGGTTCAGCACCATCTCCTGCAAATGGATTGGCAGGACTGCCTCACTTTGCCCCAAAGGCAAAAAGGGTTATCTACCTGTTCCAGAGTGGGGGACCTTCCCAGTTCGAGACGTTTGATTACAAACCCGAACTGCAAAATATGTTCGGTAAAGATCTGCCCGGTTCTGTGCGGGGAACACAACGATTGACAGGCATGAGTGCCTCTCAGTCGTCGTTGCCGATTGCGCCTTCCATGTACAAATTTGACCAGTACGGGGAAAGCCGTGCATGGGTCAGCGAACTGATGCCGCATACGGCTGAAGTGGTGGACGACCTGTGTTTCATCAAGTCCATGTACACTGAGCAGATCAACCACGATCCGGCGATTACCTTCTTCCAGACTGGACACCAGTTGGCAGGAAGACCCTCTATCGGGTCATGGGTCAGCTATGGTTTGGGTTCTGACAACCAGAACCTGCCCACGTTTGTCGTACTCGTTTCCAAGAATGGAGGAGGACAGCCGCTTTATTCCCGCCTTTGGGGCAATGGCTTTTTGCCCACAGAACATCAAGGAGTTCAATTCCGATCAGGGGCTGATCCGGTGCTTTTCCTGAACAATCCTGAAAACTATGACGGGCATGACAGGGGCAGAATGCTGGACTATCTCAAGAATATCAATCAGTTGCAAAACAGCGCATATGGTGACCCTGAGGTGGAAGCCAGAATTTCCCAGTACGAGATGGCTTACAGAATGCAAACCTCTGTGCCTGAAGTAACGGATATGTCTGATGAGTCAGAAGCGACTTTTGAGATGTATGGTAAGGACAGCAAAAATCCGGGAACCTATGCTGCCAACTGTCTGCTGGCGCGTAAGCTGCTCGAAAAGGATGTAAAGTTTGTGCAGCTGTACCACAGAGGATGGGATCACCATTCATACCTGCCGGGTGCCATCAAACGCCAATGCAAGAATACGGATCAGGCGAATGCTGCACTGATCAAGGACCTGAAACAACGCGGATTACTGGAAGATACCTTGGTAATATGGGGCGGTGAGTTTGGCAGAACTGTGTACTCACAAGGCAAGCTGACCAATACCAATTATGGTAGGGATCATCACCCAAGGTGCTTTACCATGTGGATGGCGGGCGCTGGTGTCAAGCCGGGCTTTACCTATGGCGCTACGGACGACTTCAGTTACAACGTGGCGGAAAATCCGGTTCACGTACATGATTTCCATGCAACATTGCTCCACCTGATGGGAGTTGACCATGAGCGCTTGACTTATAAGGCTCAAGGCAGAAGGTACAGGCTGACTGATGTACATGGACATGTGGTACATGATATACTGACTTAAACCGGATTTGATGGAATCGAGAAGAAAATTTATAAAGAAAGGGATGCAGGCAGGAGGATTGATGGCACTCACACCATTTTTGGGAGCTGGCAACCTCTTAGGCAAAACCCTGAAGGAGCCTGTCATTGTCGGGCATGGAGATTACCAGTACAAGGTAGTGAATGACTGGTGCAAGATCAGCAAGGTAAGAAACCCGATCCTGAACTGCCATGAAATGGTCATGGACAGCAAGGGAAGATTGGTCATGATTGGAGATCATCCCCAAAACAACATCATGATCTTTGACAAGTCAGGAAAGCTACTGGATTACTGGGGTACTGCCTATCCTGGCGGACATGGACTGTCCATTATGGATGAAGGAGGAGAAGATTTCCTGTACCTGACGGATTCAGGTTGGTATTTGGACAAAAACGGCAAGTGGGTCAAGCACAATGGACGTGTGACCAAAACCACCATGGATGGCAGAGTAGTTTTTGATATCGGGCATCCGCAAACCATTGGCATCTATAAGCCCGGAGATGCATTCTGTCCAACAGAAGTAGCGGTTGGACCGAATGGGGACATCTATGTGGCGGATGGTTACGGTATGGATTATATCATTCAGTACAATTCTCGTGGTGAATACATCCGACATTGGGGAGGACATAACAATAAGGATAAAAACTATGACCTGCGCAATGCCCACGGCGTGGCGATCGACTACAGAGATCCCAAGCAGCCTTTGGTGGTGTGTACGTCCAGAAGTCAGAATGCCTTTAAGTTCTTCACGCTTGATGGAAAGTATGTCCGCACATTGGCATTGCCGAATATGTTTGTCTGCCGTCCTGTTTTTGACGACCAGAATCTTTATGCTGGGGTGTGCTGGTCAAAGACAAGGGAAGGAGAGTTTGACTGGAAAGCCCATACAGGATTTGTAACTGTCTTGGAAGGAGATACCGTGGTATCCAATCCGGGAGGAACAGCCCCTGAATACATTGACGGAGGTTTGCAGCCTGCATTCCAGTTGCCTGAAAAACCGATCTTTCACGGTCATGATGTATGTATTGATGAAGACAAGAACCTGTATGTATGCCAGTGGAATGCAAACGGCACACCACCGTTGAAGCTGGAAAGAGTTTAACTATTTTTTATCTGTATTGATATGAATATCGCACTGTTTTTAGGACGCTTCCATCCATTGCTGGTACACTTGCCGATAGGCTTTTTGGTATTGGCATTCCTGATGGAACTGCTATATTATTTTAAGCCCGACCGGTTCGGTTATCTGAATAAAGCCATCTCATTTTCCCTGCTTTCTGGCGTTTTTGGTTCAATGGCATCGGTTGGAGCAGGTCTGATGCTTGAACAAGGAGGAGGCTATGGCAACGAAGCATTGGCTTGGCATAAGTGGTTTGGTATAGGGGTGACAATTTTGTCACTCGTGTACTGGGGGTTAAGAGTTGGGGTTTTCTTGAAAAATAAAGTGGAGTCCATTCTAATCTCCTCAGTCATTATATTGATGTTATCCTTGACAGGACATTTGGGTGGCAACTTGACCCACGGAGAGGAATACCTGATCCAATATGCGCCCGAAGTAGTCAAAAAATTGGCGGGAGATACTTCAGACAGTGGACAGATATTAAGTCTACCCGATAGCCCTGATTCTGTGCAGGTATTCACTCACTTGCTACAGCCGGTATTTCAACAGAAATGTGTCAGTTGCCATAATCCGGCAAAAGCCAAAGGAAAACTGAACCTTACATCCTATCAGGGATTGATGGCAGGCGGGGAGCACGGTCAGGTAGTGTTGGCAGAGCAGCCTTATAAAAGTCCGCTGTTTGTCAGAACCACCTATCCGCATGGGCATGTGAAGTTTATGCCGCCAAGTGGTGAACCCTTGACCTTTACGGAACAGGAGATATTGGCTTGGTGGATCAGGAATGGAGCCGATTCCGCAATGACCCTGACTGAAGGTAAAGCATCAGCCTCTTTAGCGGCTCTCCTGATGAGGGATTATGGGTTGGACGTTTCGCCTAAGCCATTTTATGAGCAGGTAAAGGTTGCGCCAATACCGAAAGGCATAAGGACGGAATTGGTAAAGTCAGGGTGGATGTTACGGGATTTGGCAGCGAACAGCCCATTGGTAGATGTCAAACTGAAGATCAAGAAACTGGAAGCTGAACAACTAGCTCAACTGAGCAACATCAAGCAGCAGGTCACTTGGCTTAACCTTTCGGAGAATCAGTTGAAAGACGATATGTTGACTACGGTAAGCCAATTTGAAAACCTGACTTACCTCAAAATTTGCAACAATCCGATCACGGATGAAGGACTTACAAGCTTGAAGTCGCTGAAGCACTTAGAAGTATTGAACCTGTACGGTACAGCCGTAACTTCAAAAAGCTTTGAGGTTTTGCAGAAGCTTCCGACCCTCAAGCGAGTGTATTTGTGGAATACCAATATCACAGATCAGGAGATTGAGCAACTAAAGCAAATGTTGCCAGATCTGGAAGTTATTATTTGATAAATGAAAATAGGGTAACCGTAGTCAGATGGTTATCCTATTTTTTTAAGAAAATAAAGCTAAGGGATCGGTTGCCTACGGCAGAAAGAAATTTTAAATACTAAAACAGTTATACGATGAAATTATTGATTAAATGTATAGCCATGATAGTTGGCTTGTTACTTGTTTCAGTAGCAAATGCATCAGATAGGGTATATAATATTCTTGACTATGGAGCCAAAAAATCTCATAAGGTAGTTAGCACCAAAGCGATACAATCTGCGATTGATGCAGCAGCAGAGGCAGGTGGAGGGACTGTTTTTTTCCCTAAAGGTACCTACGTGACGGGAACATTATTTTTGAAAAGCAATATACACCTGAAGTTGGATGAATTCGTAGAGTTGTTCGGCAGTTCTTCATTGGAAGATTATGCTGAATTGCCAGTCGCTACTGAAGAACCACACTTTTCAAAGAGTCTTTTTTATGCAAACGGGCAGGAAAATATTACGATTACTGGACACCCCCGTTCTGAAATAAATGGAAAAGGATATATGTTTAAGCATAGCCCCCAAAGACCAAAATTATTCAGAATTGAAGAGTGCAGGAATATTCGTTTTGATAATGTAACCATCAAAAATTCAGGCTCTTGGTGCGTGTATTTCAGGGAGTGTGACACGATTTATTTTAACAAGTCTGCCATTTACAGCAAGGAAAATAGAAACAATGATGGAATGAACTATGATGGTTGTTCCAATGTGTGGATCACAGACTGCAATATTCAAGTGTTAGATGATGCGATTTGTCTAAAAAGCAGTGTGGATAAAATTTGTGAGAATTTCAATATATTAAACTGTACGATCAGCAGTTATTGGGCTTCAGTAAAATTTGGAACGGCTTCCAAGTCTGGTTTCAGGAATATAAAAGTAACGGATTGTCAATTTTTTGATAGCAGACGCGGTGCCATTAAGCTTTTGGCAGTGGATGGAGCAGTGATAGAAAATGTGGAAATGTCCAATATCAAGATGTACAACTGTGGTGGACCGATCTTTTTGAGGTTAGGAAATAGAGGGCGTGATTACTCCGCATCCATCAGGCAAGTATTTAAATCGGATGTTAAACCTGAAGGTCGCCCGGTGGGAAAAATCAGAAACATAACGTTCAAAAATATCGAAGGAAGGCTGACAGGGCGAATGGACCCGCCTACAGAAGGCATTATGTTTACGGGATTACCGAACCATTATATCGAAAATGTAACCATGGAAAATATCCATTTTTCATACACAGGTTTTGGAGACTTAGAGGATGCGAAAAATAGAGAAATCCCGGAAGATGAAGCCCGTTATCCGGAACAACATTTCTTTGGAGCTTTACCGTCTTATGGTATGTATATCAGGCACGTAAAAGGTTTGAAAATGAAGAATGTAACCATGTCATTGCGTAATCACGACAATCGTCCGGCAATTGTAATGGATGATGTACGGGAAAGCAGTTTTGAGCAACTGAACTTGGATATCAAGCCGGAAGCAGGAGCTGCCATAGTTTTAAAGAATACACAAAAATTAAATATCAAGCATTTGAAACCGGTTGGCAAGATTGAAAACCTTATTGAAATAAAAGGAGAGGACTCAAAAAATATCAATCTTACCGATACAAACATAAACCTATTGGAAGCAAAAAATGTAGTAACCTATTCAGAAAATGCGAAGGAAAAAGCATTGAAAATAAAATAGAAGGTGTATTTTTTATCCCAAGGAAGGAAAGAAGAATTTGAATCGCTTCATAACGAACCTTTGCTTAGCGTGTAACCTATTTTTTCTTCATTTATAGATCTCCTAATTAGAAGATAAACTCGTTTTATCGGCTTCGGCTCCGCTCAGCTAACAATGCAAGGTTCCTGAGCGAAGTCGAAGGAGATTTCTTTAATCATTAATTCAGGAGTTTATAAAAAAATCGGATTTTTTGATTAAACCTTTCATGGGAGAATTAGTCTAAGAACCACTATGAAACTCAATCAAAAACAAATACAACACTTTTTCTTGAGAGCAGGCTTTGGAGAGCCTCTTGAAAAGGTAGCGGAATCACTAGGAAAAACGCCACAAAGCCTATTTGAGGAACAGGTTGCCCTAAGCAAAAAAACTGTTCCTGTAAAGGTAGAATCCGATTTTGCTAGTCCGGGAGAACTAAAACAAATGTCTGCTAAGAGCCGTCAGGAAATGGCCAAAGCAGGTAGGGAAGAGGTAAAGGAACTTAATATCAAGTGGCTAAAGGAAATGGCGTCCTCGGATGCTCAGCTTCGAGAGAAGATGGCTTTCTTTTGGCATGATCACTTTGCTTGTCGTTCTCAAAACCCAAATTTTTTACAAGGATATCTTGACGCAATCAGGGAAAATGCATTGGGAAATTTTGGAGAGTTACTTCGGGCTGTATCCAAGAGTCCGGCTATGTTGCAATACCTGAATAATCAGCAAAACAAGAAGTCATCTCCCAATGAGAACTTTGCTAGGGAAGTGATGGAGCTTTTTACCCTTGGAAGGGATCAGGGGTATACAGAGAACGATATCTCTGAGGCTGCTAGAGCTTTTACAGGATGGAGCTTTGACAAAAAAGGGACGTTTATTATTAGAGAAAAACAGCATGACCAAGGTGTGAAAACAGTTTTGGGAAAATCGGGCAATCTGGATGGAGATGATGTGATTGATCTCCTGCTGAAGAACAAGCAAACGGCAAGTTATATCAGTCAGAAGTGGGTGAGTTATTTTATGAATTATGAGGGCGATAAAAAGTTGGAAAAGCAGATTGCTGATGAGCTTTACAGGACTGACTATAATATCCTTGCAGGGCTTGAAGTACTCTTCACATCCCGTGAGTTTTATCATGACAGCAATATAGGTAGAAGAATCAAATCACCCATTGAGTTGATAGCCAGTATGCAGCGTCAGCTTCATGTAACGATCACCCATGATCAGAGTTTACTGTTTCTGCAAAGGACCTTGGGACAGGTTCTGTTTAACCCGCCTAATGTAGCAGGCTGGTGCGATGGTCAGGATTGGGTAGACAGTGCTACACTGATGTTCAGGATGAACCTACCTCAACTTGTATTTAAGGCAGCTCTTATCCAGCAGCAGGATGACTCCTTTGATGACAATGACAAGTTTAAGTTGAAAGGTCCGCTCAGGAAACTGGAAACCATCTGGGATAAAGCCTCCATGCAAAAAAGCTTTAGCAGATTGAAGCCTGTAGAGCTGGCTGATTATTTACTTCAGACTGAAGTTAAGGGTATTACCTCAACAGGGGACTTTATTGATCAGGTCATTGACTTCACATCCAAACCGGAATTCCAACTATGTTAGGAGAACAGAAAAACTCAAGAAGACAGTTTCTGAAGCAGTCCGCTATTGTGGCTTCAGGAAGTTTATTGCTGCCATCTTTTTTGAAAGCGAGTCCAAACAGCAATACCGTAGGCAACAGGTTGGTTGTGATTCAATTGTCTGGTGGTAATGATGGTCTTAATACCGTTATACCCTTTAGAAATGATATCTTGATTCAAAATCGACCTAACCTTCTACAGCATCGAGATAAGTTACTAAAACTAACCGATGAGGTTGCGCTCAACCCTGTAATGAAGGGACTCGGAGCATTATATGATCAAGGGGATCTTTGTATCCTAAACAGTGTAGGCTATCCAAACCCTAACCGATCTCATTTTCGGAGTATGGATATTTGGCATACGGCAAGTGAATCCGATGAATATCTGACGACAGGTTGGTTGGGGCGATATCTGGATCGTGAATGTCCTGATGCTGCCCCTGTAACAGCAGTGGAAATGGGCAATGTGCTGAGTATGGCGATGAAAGGGAAATCCAAGAAAGGCATTCCATTGGTAGATGTGCAACAGTTTTATAAATCATCCAAAAGAATTAATAATGCGCATGCTTATGAAGGAGAAAATCCAATGGCAGCTTATCTCTATAAGACACAGGCAGATGTAAAAAGTAGTGCAGCCTATCTTTTTGAGAAAAATAAGATTTACAAGTCGAAGAAAAGTTATCCAGACAATCAGTTTGGTAATCAGTTACGCGAAGTAGCAGAGATGATTATTTCAGGAGTTGAATCACCGGTTTATTATGTAAGCTTATCAGGTTTTGACACCCATAATAATCAGCAAGGCAGGCAGGAGCGTCTGTTAAAGATATATAGTGATGCGATCAAGGTTTTTACAGAAGACTTGAAGGCGGCTAATTGTTGGAATGATACTTTGGTAATGACCTTCTCTGAGTTTGGTAGACGGGTGAAGGAAAATGGGAGTCGGGGTACAGACCACGGAAAGGCAAACAACCTGTTTCTGATGGGAGGAAAACTTAAGCAGCAGGGGCTATACAATGCCATGCCAGACCTGATGGATTTAGATAGTGGAGATGTCAGGCATAAGATTGATTTCCGAGAAGTATATGCCTCCATTCTTAACAATTGGATGCATGTGGATGCAAAACGGGTTATTGGAAAAGGTTTTAGTCAGTTAGACTTTGTATAGATGGATTTAATGAGGGAGGTATTTTACTTGTTAAATACTCCCTTTTTTAGTCTTGCAGTTATTTATAATGGCAGAGGACTTACATCAAAACACCACCAACATCGTTTATTGAAGGAGGTAAATCTTTCTCTCCCAGCATTTCTCTTAAGTCATTTTCAATAGTTCTGCATAATGAAAGCATAGGTGTGGAATTTGGTGTACCCATAAAAGGGCTTTCGTTATAATCTCCCAAGTCTTCCATGATGATAAAAACTAATCCAACCAAAGTTGAGATAGGTATGCTTAACCATAAAGCCCAATGCCCTAGTTTCATCAGTTCTGGTATTAGGCTAAAAGGAATTAAGAAAGTAAATAGCACTACGATTAAATTGCTCATATAAGAGTAGCCTCTTGGTAATGGAAACTTTTTGATTCGCTCGTTTTGTCCTTGCAGGGTATAAAATAGTTGTAAGAGCTTTACCAGTTCCATATGTCGGAAATCGTCAAAATAGCCTTGGTCTTTCAGTTTAGTAAGTTCCAGAGATTGTTCATTGATCAACTGAGTAGTCATATTTTTATATCCTTTCATTTGTTGGAGCTCTTCTGCACTTATAAATTGGGTCAGGTCATCAATGGAAACATCTTTTACCGTTCCTAAGCCAAACTTCCTATCAAACTTTTTAGCCCTTCTGCCTTCATAACTTTTAGAACTAGCTCGTTCCCAAGCCATAGGTTCTAGAAGCTGTTTTCGATGGGCATATATCCAAGCAATATGCCTGTAGATCAATTGCTTTCTTACCTCAGAGATATGCTTGTGACTTTCACTATCAAAAGGACAAACAAAACCCATAACCATCATTCCCCATGTACGACTGTTATTCTTGATGCCACTCCATATTTTGCGAGCTTCCCATAACCTGTCATAAGCCTGATTATTCTTGAACCCCACAAAGAATGCCACCGCAGTACCAATGACAGAAACAGGAAGCCAAGGAATCGAAATAGCAAGAAGATCGTATGCATACAGCGCAGCGATGATTCCATTAAATATGAGTAACCATACAATATGTTTCGTAAGCCAAGCAACTAAATGTCTCTGGCGAAGACTACGGTTGGTAAGCATATCAAAAGAAATTTATGGTATATAACCTAACCCTTACAAAACGATTCTTCTTGTATTGAAAGCAAGCCTTTTAATCTCTAACAATTCACTGCTTTTTTGTATTCAAATTAGCGGATAATCAACTTTTCAGTCATGATCTGTTGGTTACTGATATACTTGAGTAAGTACAAACCTTTTGGTAGTGTTAGCAGGTGTTCTCCTCCATCCAGTTGCTTTAATTTTGTGCCTTCCATACTATAAATGGTCAGTTGTCCCTTCTCTGCAGGGGTTACGACAGTGACTGATCCAGTTGAAGGGTTTGGTTTCAGTAGAATACTCTCATTTTCAGAAGTGGTGACTCCTTGCAGTGGTAAGTTGTTATTGAGTACGGTTATACTTCTAACATATCGCTGCAGCAGTACACCTGAGGCATCATCTTCTTCGTAGAGCTCAACCATTAGTTCGAAGGGAGAAGAGGGGGGAATAAAAGGTAATACATTGCCTGTTTCATCTTCTTCCGTGAGGGTATAAGGAGGTGTATTGTCTGTACGAACAACTTCTCCATTGATTAGAAAGCGCATACTTTCTTCGTTAAAATAAGGAGAGTCATTTATTAGAATGGTTTGCTTTGGATAAGTGTCGTAGTCCATATCACTTGGTGAATACTCAAATGACCCAATGATTTTCTGCTGTTCAGTGTCGAAGTAATTAGTGGTATTAAAACCTTCCGACGCTTCAAAAATATAATTGAACTCGGTATACCCAGAGAGTACTCTTCTTCCGTCTTCCACCTTGTAGGATATTAACCGGATTGGTTCATTGGGAAGCCTGACGTAATAACCATCAGGAAACCTCATACGCGTATTCCCTTCAAAGAAATCATAGGGAGGAGCCGTCAGGAAGAAGTCATCTATGCCACCGAAGTCTGTCAGGAGATCACTATTATCATTTAGCTCTGTCCTTAATAATATAGAGTCTAATGAAAAAGTATATTGTGACTGGTAGACTCTCACTCCATCCGGTAGTGATTGTCCTTTTAGTGGCGATGGCAGGTAATCGGAAGAAATCATAAGAAAATTCTCACCCGGAAGAGAAGGGTAAGTAGGAGCATTTTCAATCGTAAAGTTCACTCTATAGGAGAGATCAACATCTGTATAGTAATCATAAATAAGAAAATACGCTCCGTCCTGCAATGGGAATGGAAGCGGTCTTCCTTCCCCATCTTCTAATGAAATAGGTGTCTGCGGCCCTAAAGGTGAGGATTCAAAGGAAATAATATGCCCTGATGATAGAGGAACAATAGGATCCCCTGTCTGCAACTCAAAATAGTACTGTGATCCACCAAGTTGGTTGACATCCACTGTTTCCCCATCAGTTAGTTTTTCGACTACTTCGTCTGTTTCAGCATTTCTGAGCAACAGTACTGGAGTTGTTTCAAACTCAAATACATTAAAGAAAAAAAGATTTCCATCACGTGTCAGAAGAAGCTCTTCTCCTTGTGCATCAGGCTCAGAAAACACTGTTACCACTATTTCATATATACCAGGTTTTAGTTCTTCCCCATTCAGCACACCATCAGTCTCCCCATAAATAGCATAGGGTGGGTCATTGAGAATCAATTCTGTTTCAAGCTTTGCAGGTTCTTTACTAGATGCTCTCCGATACACACATATCAGCATACTACCTACTGGTTTATCTGGAGTAATGGTAATATTAAATTGGTTCTCCCCATATTCATTTTGTGAGAAATTGATAGATGTCGGGCCAGATTTAATAGCTAGACCTCCAAATTCCCAGACTGTACGGTTTTCAGGGGTGTATATAATGTTAGCCTTAATTCCTACAGTTATTTGTAGCTCGTAAGTAATCGTTACGGTACTTTCTTCCAATAATGTTCCTTGCAGGTTGTCTTCACTATAGGCTTTTGCTGTAAACGTATATGTCTTTCCGGATTCAAACTGTACGGATTTGAAGTCTCCATTAGCGTCTCCATAAAACGAATAGGGAGCTACATTTTCAGTTCGGGTCTGTCCATTGACAGTAAGCTCCATACTTTCAGTACCTTCTGGAGGAATGCCTTCCAGGTAGAAAAAAGGAGGGACTCCATCTGGTGAAGAAGAAGTAAATACTTCTCCATCGGTCAATTCAGTTGATCCTCCACTTTTGACATAAGTTAGCCGAATTGGTATGCCTGTTCCCGGTTCAGGAGGACTTACACCACCAATCATCTCAAATGTAATTTCAGTAGCGGCTACTATATTGCCATTTCCATTGGTTTCGCTATATCCTATCGCTCGAATCCTATTTTCGCCAGATATCAAAGGGCGACTGTTTAGTACGCCCCTCACATCTCCAAATACAGCATAAGGCTCTTCGTTTTCGGTACGCGATTCATCATTGAACACAAAATAGACACTCTTTATATCCGGTCCTTCTTCTGCAAGAATATTGTAAGCATTCACTTCAGATGGTAGAAATATTTCATCTCCATCCTGTAATTGTTTGACCGTATCACCAGTGGTAGTTTGTACCAGATAGAGCTTTAATTCCTCTTCCCCAGTTACCTCAAACTGAATGTCCGATCGGGCTACCACATCGCCACTTCCCTGCTCCCCATTGTAAGCAGCGGCTCTTAAGGTATGGGTGCCAATAGTCAACGTTCCTCCTTTGAAGTCCCCATTGTTATCTCCAAACAAGGCATAAGGTTGCCTGTTTTCTATGGTAGAGAATTTACCGTCATATTCAAACCGGACACTTCTTGCTTCTGGAGGCACGATAGCACGCACACTAAATGTACCCGCTGGAAAATCAGCTTGCTGAATCACATCCCCGTCATTGAGGTCTCCTATTTCGGTATCAGTATCTGCTCGATAGAGAGCGAATGTAACTGACTGGGCTGATAGGTCTGATATGCCCAAACAAAAACACACAATTAAAATATGTAGTAAATGGCTCATTGGTGGAAGTGTTTAAATAGTCAATAGAAGTATGTGCCATGAGGAAAGGCGCTTGACTATGGAAGGAAAAAACACACTATTAATAACCTTAAATAGACAACATTCCACTTATTTTAAATAGTTCAACTAAATCAGAAGCTTATGTGTATATGAAAAAAGCCTTGCGGAAATGAATCCGCAAGGCTGAGATCAATTACTAACGATTGACTTACTTGATAATCAGTTTTTTGTTGTATTCCACTGCACTGTTTTGAGCTTTTAGGATATAAATCCCAGATGGTAGGTTTACATCTACTTTAAGCTTAACCTGTTCCTGTTTGAAAACCACTTTTCCTGTCAGATCTATAATGGATACATCGATTGGTTCACTATTACCTCTTAACAGCTTAATGCTATTTGTTGCTGGATTTGGATAAATAGTCAATTCATAGTCATTGGCTGTCTCGTCAAAATTGTCTAGAGCAGCTGTCACTCTCGCATTACTGGAAGTGGTCGGACCTGTTCCTGATGGGGTGTACGAGCTACTTGTTGTAAGTACAATCTTGTCTATAGGAGTGGCGTCTTCACGCATGTATATGCTAAAAGTATGCGCGCCCGTTGTACTGACATTAAAGGTAGCACTTGCTTTTGACCAGACCCAACTGCTAGATGATACAGGCATATTCCAATCAGCTAGAGAAGTACCATCAAAGGCAGGAATAATGGAATTGTCGGAATCTGAAGGGGATTTTTGCCTTACCCAAACGTAATGAGTACCTGTCTTCACAAATTCAATATCAAAGTTTAGTACTGGGCCGTTTTGTGTACCTGCCGAGTTGGTATTGCCTGCACTAGGCACCACCATATAAGCTCCACCACTGGCATTGGTATCGGTATTCTCACTCCATAACATAGAAGAAAATGAGCCTGTTCCGTTCAGCTTTTCCGAAAATCCTTCCGCTTCCATAGAGACAATGCCTGCAGTGCCACTGTCCTGCGTATAGTCAGTTGTCAGTTCTGATACCGTGATAGTGACTTCCGAATCTGTAGAGACATTCCCGTCATTGTCAGTTGCTCTTGCTACAATTTTACAAGTGCCTAACGGAAAGTTGGAAGCACTATAATTGTACGGAGCAGAAGTGTCATTTTTTAACCAATTCCATTGTCCTCCAACAACTCTCCAAAAGGTTACCTGAGCAATGCTGCCATCACTATCTGAGGCAACAGCTTGAATTGAAATGGTTTCTCCAAGTAAGAATGTTTGTCCACTAGTTGGAGAAGTGATATTGACAGAAGGGTTAGGACCTCCTGTTGGAGTGGTATCTTCAATATCCAGACAGAAGGCATCCACGTTCAATACATCACTTTGAGCATAGAACCAAATATTGACTTTTTCGGTATTGGCTGGGGCTGTTTCCGAAATCAAAAACTGTTGCCAGCTGGTAGCTGTAATCTGAATATTGTATGAGGTGATTGTGGTACCTGAGGCATCCTTGAAATCAATGCCCACTCCTGTCCAGCCAGCTGTAGCATTTACTTTGGCATTGAATTTTAGCAGTACACTGGTACCTTCAGGTATGCTTTGGGTTATTTGCTGTTCCACCCCGCTGCCACCACCGGAAAGCTGTGCAGATTGTGTGCCGTCAACCGCATCCGTGGAGATGGTTGGAGTACCTGAGTTGGTGGTCCAACCTGTTAACCCTGATTCAAAGCTGGCATTATTTAGACCTGTAGAACAGTCAAGGTCTGTTACCGTAATGGTTGCATCAGCTGTATGGCCTCCGTTATCGGTTGTAACCCTGATGGTAGCTGTCCCGATTCCTACTGCAGTTACTTTGCCATAGTCGTCTACTGTTGCAATGCTAGGGTTCAGGCTGGACCAGCTTACGTCTTTGATGGAGGCATTTGACGGAGTTACAGTGGCGTCAAGCTGAAGACGTCTTCCCAGCGTAAGGTTGGTATTCGTTGGAGAGACAGAAACACCAGTTGTATTGATAAATGTACCGCCAATTGTGACTGATTTGTCTCCATTGGCCGAAGGCTCACCAATTCTACCATGCTCATCCACGGCTACAGCAGTAATGAGTATAGTGGTTTGTGGTGGCACGGTAGGTTCCCAATCCAGTTGGAAGTTGTTGCTTGCATCAAAGCTTTCTCCGATAAAGTGCCAGTCATAATAGTACCTGACCGACCGTGTATTGCCAGAAGTTGTACAGCTTAGTGATACATTGAATTGATCAACAGTTTGACCGTCGGATAAATTCAGGGAAGTAGTCGGCTTGGCTGAGATGCGAAAAGCATTTCCAGTTGGGTTGTCCAATACTTTTCGGTAACCGGTCGCATAGATCATATAGTTGTTTTGCTGATGCACAGTGAACTCTCCCCCTTGTATGCTGTACATATTGAAAAACTTCTGCTCACCACCGGGCCACTTGTTTGGGTTATTCAGTGCATAAGGATAGCTCGCTTGACGGGAGAAGTATTCTGAATGTGCAGATTGGGTAAACCAGTAACTGGTAGCAGTGTAATAGGAAGTATAGCCGACAAAAGGTTCATTCGGATAGACCATGCTGTTCTTGTCTCCGGTCAACCAGCCGTTCGGGCTGAAAATCCATCTGTCAGACCGCTCTCCAAGGCCTGAAAGGTATGTCATATTCATCTGGTTACCTCCCAAAGCATAGTTCAGGGAATTATGGATGACATCCACATACTTTTGGTCTCCCGTCAGCAAGTGGGCAACAGGAACTAAAGTCAGGCGTGGTGTGGTCATGCCACCTAGCTGAATAAACTGATTCTTCTCAATTCCCATTCGGAAAGCATTATCCTGATTGTTCGTGACCTTGTGTGTATCAGCTTTGCTGATCACCTTCGCCTGACAGTCACTGAGTAAAGTTGTATTTAAGCCCGGATGTCCGGAAGGAATCATAGCAAAGACCGACATGGCTACATCAATGTAGTTTTGGTTGGCCCACTCTCCGTCATCGTAAGGCTCCCAGTTAAAGAAATCCTGAAAAGCGGTCTGATAGGTCGTATTGCCTGTAGCTCTGTATAAGGCAGCACCCGCAAACCCTCTTGCCCTGTATTCATCATTGGCATTGCTACTTAGGTTAGTGTTTTGTCGGTTAGCTTCGCCCCAGGCAAATGCCTGTTCTGCCTCTGTAATCCACGAGCTGTAATCTGGGTGGTTACCTGTTCCTGTCAGCTGGTGAAATTCATTGAGACAGGTCGCATACCAGGCTGCCAGTCCTGCATAGGTAAATGTCGCAATCGCATCTTCACCCGACAGGCGCCATTCCCGTGTATCCTGCCAAGCTGTGATATTGTTGTTCGGCACACCATCACGACCCACATAGCCAGGCACACCGCCTGTTCCGCCATAATTGTTCTTCAAAGTATTACGGGCTCTTTTGTAATAGTTGATCAGCCAAACAGCTTCGTCCAACAAGTCAGGAAGTCCATTACTGCCTTCATCAATCCAGGCACCCGTATCAGTCAACTTGTAACGGTTCCCGATTTCTCCATCATAAAAGCTGCTAGGAGCAAGATCATAAAGTAGCAGCAATGCCATCGGTACACGGGCATGCGATACGTAGCCGTCCCAGTCTCCTGCATCGTGGTAATAGCCATAGATACCGTTAATGACTACGGCATTGGACGAATTGTAGTTGGTGTCACCATGATTGTCCTTGGGCAGCCAGCTGTTGTCCCATTTCCAGGTAATGTCATCTGGGTGGTGGTCTCTTGGTATAAGGCTACCGTCGATATTCTCTTTGGCTACTCCCTGTCTTTGCCAGAACAATCCTTTCATGGCATAATAGAAAGGCTCTTTAGTGGCATCACCGCCAATCACAAATGGGAAGGAACAGCCGATTCCATCCACTGCCACCACGTATTCGCCTGGAGTAGAGAAGGAACTGAAATCACACTGCCATACGTCAGCATTGGAATAGTTGTAGGTAGGGGAAAAGTCTGCATTGCCTGATTCGACAAAAGACTTGGCTTTACGTAAGGCAATCGTACCGGTGTAGGCAGTTGCACCGGTGGCATAATTGATTAGTCTGAACTGATTACCGGCATGGCTGTCGAGGTTTAGACCACCGTCCTGATGTACGCCTGCATTGAAATCTCCCATCCATTGAGAAAGATAAGCATACTTGGGACCTGAAGTTGGGAACCCGACCATATTGACATGGACAGTCTCTGAACGAAGCTTGTTGACGTCATATAAAAACGTGTACTCATCTTTGTTTTCAACAATGTTATTGAGTGCAATCGTGTATGATTTCCCTTGCTGCATGGCATTAGGTAACTCAATATAGATCCAGTGCCCAAAGATGTAAGGAACAGTTTGCCATTCATCGTTGTACTCAATTCCTTTTGACTTTCTGCCGAGGTTGATAGGACTTTTAGCAGTTGAGTAATTACTATCGTCAGGACTGCTCAGCAAGTAGTTGGAAAGCTTGGTCGCCTCACTGATCACCGTTGGGCTGTAATAGGTGACGTTGTTACTGATACCCTGTCCGGAGCCATAATAGTCTATATGTCCGTCTTCTAGGTAGACCATCAGGATCTTGTCCGTTACAGGCATTACGTTTACAAGGTCGGAGGCCCAAGCCGGTAGTGATGCTATCACCAGAAACACCATTAGCAGTGTATTCCGTAGCAATAAGTAGTTTTTGAAAATGTGCATAGTAGTTTATCAGTTGAAAATAAATAATGCCTCCGATTTGGAGGTATCACAAAGTCGTATGAATGACACTTAAAATGGTGGATGGAGGGTTTTTAGAAGTAGATTGTCATGCTTAAAGGTGGAATTTGATACAAGTTTGGTCATCAGTTATTTATGTTGAAAAAACAGGGTGTTTAACCCGTTAAAACATAGTATTAAAAGAGGAATCGCTCAGGAGCTTATCACATTTTAATGCCATAGGAGCAGGGTATTTGACAAGAAGGAAAGTCTTTGAGGATTGAAAAATACAATACCTTGTTCTTTACTACCGAAGCAACCGAACTCCGAAATATTCAATTGCCAACTACAAGTTGAAGATCTTCTTAGTAAAAAGATCAATAATCCACCTTTTGTGATCTATTCACCCTCAATCACTCTGATAAAACGATTGATTTGCAACTGAAAAGGAATGCATCATGGATTGAAAATAAAATGTAAAGTGAGTACCGGGTGTGCGAATCACTCACTTTACATGGAGGGCTACAGGTAGATCAAAGGATTGCCGGTGGTATTCTCGCCCCGGCAGTGCCAAAGTTTATGCTTATCTGCTTCAGGTAAAGCGGTGTTGTATTGCAAATCCAGACTAAAATAGCGCATCGTATAGCCGCACCTGCGAAAAAAGCTTGTATTGGCGTTGGCACCATGAATAATCCGGCTATCATGGAATGAGCATTCGCCTTGCTCCAACTCGAACCAGACCACCTTATCGAGATCATTTTGCTCAAGCTCAATTTCTTCCCCGAAGGTATTGACAGCAGCATCTACCTTTTGATATTGCGAAAATCCGTGTTTATGTGTTTCGGGAATTACGCCCATACAGCCATTTTCAGTCGTAGAGCGGTCTAGTGCCAGCCAGACTGTTACGATATGGTCAAAACGGTCAAATTTACCATCCCAATAGGCGCTATCCTCATGCCATGGGGTACGGCGCCCGACCTTGGGATCTTTGCATATAAAATGACTTGACCACAGCCCGATATTAGGTCCGATCAGGGCTTCCACTTTATCCAGTACTGCAGGGTGCATTAGGTAGTCCAACAGCCTGCTGTCATGGAAGTGGGGGGTGTCGAGTTCGTCTGCCTTTTTGTTTCCCTTGCTCAGCAGATGTTCTTCCATAATACCATGTAGTCTTTCAAAATCGGCAGCCTCAAACAAAGGCTCATTGTATAGCAAATAACCTTGCTGATGGTAGTGTGTCACTTGAGAAATTGTCAGTTTTTTCATTTTAATATTTAGCATTAGTGATTACACAAAGGTCCTGATTACCTGACTGCAATTCCTCTACTTATTAATGGAAAACTGATACTATATTGAAGCAGGGAAGAAAATAATGAGGAGATTTTACTGAAACCAACCAAGTATGTTTTTTGAGAAAATACCGCTTACAGAAAAAAGCCCCTACCTGATCAGAACCTTTGAGGTGGCGTATATGGATTATCCGATGCATTGCCACCCTGAGATGGAGCTGACTCTTGTGGAAGGTAGCGAGGGAACACGTTTTATAGGGGACAATATGGCGCCCATCGGGGAAATGGATCTAGTTCTGTTGGGACCTAATGTGCCGCATCAATGGAGAAATACAATCGGTCAACTCGGGAAGCTTGATACTTTTAGGCTGACAGTCTTGCATTTTGATCCTGTAAAGCTGGGCAAAGAATGGCTGGAGTTTTCTTCCATGTACCATATCAGGCAACTTTTCCATAAGGCAGAAAGAGGTGTACTTTTTGGGAAGCAGACCATTGACCTGACTAAGCCTCTGTTGGCTAAGTTGAAAGCCTCCAACCAGTTTGAAAGTTTTCTAGCCTTTTTTCAGCTGCTTGATTGCCTGTCAACAGCAAAAGATATTCAGCTGCTGTCAAGCCCATTGAAGGAAAAAGCAGGAGCTGATTTGGGATATAAGCGTATCCAGTCTGTGATGGATTACCTGCACTGTCATTTTCAGCAAAACCTATCAATTGGAGAGGTAGCCGAGCAGGTGAATATGAGTGTCACAGCATTTGCTCATTTTTTCAAGAGGAGAACAGGTATGACGTTTTCAGCCTTTGTGAATGAACTTCGCATTGGCCATGTGACCAAACAGCTGGTCACGACAGATAAACAGGTTGCCGAAATCTGTTATGAGGCAGGATTCAGCAACCTGAGTTATTTCAATAAAGTGTTCAGAAATATTCATGGGATGTCACCCAGAACATTTCGGTCCCTGTACCATCAGCCCTACATGAGTGGTTATGACCAGCATTTCTATCTTGAAAAAAAATAGAGGAATCAGGCATTTTTTTCAAGCCAGCTAGCCATCAGGATAAAAGCTGAGGCCGTCCAGCTGACACCCGGAGCCTGTAGTCCTTCTCCTGTCAGTGCATTGTTGTTTTCATTGAAGGTTGGATACTTCTTGTAGGTATTACAGTAGCGTTCAGCAACGGTTCGTGCCAAATCTGTTTCGCCTAGTTCCAGCAGCGCGGTGAACAACTGGTAGTTGGGTGGTGCCCAGATAGGACCTCTCCAGTAGCCGTCTGTTGTATATTCGGGGCTATTGATCGCCTCTGAAGCAAAACCATACTCGGTCAGGAAATGTCCGCCAATACCCAATTCTTTTACTAAAGTATCCGTCACATTTTCGGGCAGCCGTTTGGCAAGCAACAGAGGAATATAATGTAGCAGCGAGTTGGTTTTGACTGGTTTACCATCAGCGTCCAGATGCACAAAATGCTGATCTTTGATAAAATCCCTTTTGATGACTTTCAATTGCTTGTTGGCTTTTTCTTTCCACATTTTAGCTTCCTCTTTCTTATTGAGTTTCTGGGCGATTTCTGCCAGTACTTCCAGCTGAATGGTTAGGTAAGCAACCAAGTCTGCACCGGCTAGTGGCGTTCCATAGTCAAAAGCGGTGGCATTGTCCCATCCGCTGTCATTGCCATGAAAATAGCGGCAATGCATGTGCTGTTGCGGATCTCGAAAGTTGTACCAATAATTTGTCAGTTTACCCAATGGCTCATACAGTTCCTGAAGGTGAGGAAGTGCTTTGTCCCAACCGTATTGCTTGATCAGTTGTGAGATTGTCCAGCCGTAAACAGGAGGTTTTATACAGTACTGGTTGGTATTCAGGTCACTGATACTGTCCGGAATGGCTCCGTTTGGCAATTGGTTATCAAAGAAAGTCTTGAGCTGTCCCCACGCCAACTCCTGATCTGCCTGTGCCACTGCCATGGCATGAAAGCAGTTGTCCCACCCCCATACCCTTGTGAGCCAACTGTTTTTGGAGCATACAATCATAGGGTGGGTGTATTTTCCGATAGCTTGTACCTGAAAGGCATAGAGCATGTACCAAGCTGTTTTGGCCGAGGCTTCCAAGGCTACGGGTACGTTTGGCATTTTATCCATCCATTGGTCAATATCAGCTTTGTTCTGGGTTATGACTTCTTCAGCATCTGGAATTGGTGTCGGCCATTTGGTGGAGATGCGACCTTCCCTAAAACCAAAACAGAGTTTACCTTTTTCAGCCTTGAAACTGATATAATTCAGGTGGGCATCTGTATTGCGGACTTCCTCTTTGTAGTCCAGTTGCATTTGGGTGTGCTTGGCCGTTTTGAAATGATGAAAAATCCTGCCGGGATTGGGTGAGAGTTCTATCTCTTTTCCATTTTCAATAGGGTTGATCCAAAGGTAAGGTTGAATCGGCATCATCCGCACTTCCAGATGCTCAGCGCCCATGTACAGGGTATTTTCATCCATAAAGGAGATTACAGCCTTTCCGTTTGAGGTAAGAAGCTCCATAGACCAAGGCTTGTAGTCCAAAGTATAAGGCAACTCCTTTCCGTCTTTGTATAGAGCAATCTCGTAGTAATCACCTGCCCACTCTTTGTGCCACTTATATGGAATGGCTTCATAGCGGAGCGTCTTGAGCATCAGTCGGTGCGAGGTTGCCTTGTCTTTGTAATTGACTACCATAAAGGAGCCAGATTTACTGAAAATAAAATGATCAAGATTGAGATTAGGAAACAGGTTAGAAGGTATACCATTTCCTAAAATACTTGGCTTTTGAGTCAGGCTGTTTGCTCTCAGTATACCGGGCAACATGAGGTAACCGGCAGCTACAGAAGCACTGTTATGGATAAATTCCTTTCTCGTCATATTTAAATAATTTACTCAGGTTCTGTGTCAAAAGTAACAATTCAAAAATATC
Organism: Limibacter armeniacum; assembly: GCF_036880985.1. Classification (NCBI taxonomy): domain Bacteria; kingdom Pseudomonadati; phylum Bacteroidota; class Cytophagia; order Cytophagales; family Flammeovirgaceae; genus Limibacter; species Limibacter armeniacum. The sequence continues at coordinate 180,895 of NZ_JBAJNO010000001.1, read as the reverse complement.
GGTTCCTCTCAGATGAATTAGGGGACAAATGTTCTGAAAAGGTAGGGACATCTTCAGTCTGTTTTCAGCTATTAATTTAATCTTCAACTTTATTCCTAATTATTTTCATTGACATAATTCAAGATAGCTATGTGGACGAGATTGACAGGTTTTGCCCTGTTGTTATTGATGGGAATATTTTTACCTCCTGACATGCGAACTATATTAGAAAAAAGTGAAACTGAAATTGTGTTGGCACCTCAGCACGGAGGACGAATTGCACAGATATATGTAAGAGGAAGGGCATTGTTGACAGATGCGACAGAACATGATGAGTATTATGGCTCCATCTGGTGGCCCAGTCCGCAGCAGCAATGGGTTTGGCCTCCACCTCCAGCCATTGATCAGGCATCCTATGAGGTAGCACCTGTTGAGAACGGATTTATTTTAAAAAGTGGAGATTGCCTAGTAACAGGGTTGCAACTCAACAAGGAATACAGGCTTTTGTCTGACTCGCAATTGCAGGTAGTCTATACTGCTACCAATGTCACTGATTCGGATATGGAAATGGCACATTGGGAAGTAAGCAGAATGCCCAAGAATGGTCGGGTTATTTTTCCGGCAGGTAAAGCATTTGAAGACAAAGGCAACGACCAAGGTTTTCTGTTTTATCAAAGAGAGGCTGACTTGCAGCACCTGCTTACCTATGACCAGCAGTATTTTGATTTTGAAATTATGGAAGATGCCCTTTACCTGTCAGGAAAGAAATCAAAATTACTGGCGGACGGCAGTGACGGGTGGCATGCCTATCTGCGAGAAGGAGTGGCAGTTGTAAAAGTATTTGAGGATACGCAATTGGAAGCTTTGGCACCTGAACAAGGAGAAGTGGAAGTGTATGTAAGCAAAGAGGCACCCTATCTAGAAATGGAGCAGCATAGTGCCTATCAGCTTTTAAAGGCAGGCAAATCCTTTCGCTGGGAGGTAAACTGGCTTTTTATTCCTTATTCAGAAACCCAAATGACAGCAGAAGAGGTGGCAGAAATGATTAGATTTGAAATAGAAGAGAGAAAACTTAACCATTAAAAGGCAATATGATATGAGAACGTTTTTTATCAAGACAATTTTTTTATGTCTTCCTTTCCTGAGTTTAACCTTGCATGCCCAGTCTTCTGAAAAACTGATCATCAGGTGTGATGATATTGGTATAAGTCATGCAGTTAATCAGGCATTTGAACGCATTGCAGAGACAGGTATGCCGGTATCAGTAGCCGTGATTGTCAATGGCCCTTGGTTTCCTGAAGCGGTTCAGCTCTTGAAACGTTATCCTAATGTGTCAGTGGGGGTACATTTAACGGCTAACTCTGAGTGGGAGTATTTGCGTTGGGGACCCATTTTGGGTAGAGAAAATGTAGCATCATTGGTGGATAAGGACGGCTACTTCAAAAATGAATGGATCGGAAACTGGCAAGTTCCCGCCAATATGGAAGAGCTGGAAAAAGAATTCAGGGCACAGATCCAGAAAGCGCAGGATGCGGGACTTTCCCTCAGTTTTATCAATGGGCATATGGGTGTGGATAAGGCTTCGGATGTTCATAAACAGCTCATTAGGCAATTGGGGAAAGAGTTTGACTTATTGGTTTCCGAACAGTGCGATGAAGTCGCCCTACAGGTTAATCAGGAAAAATACCAAGATGACTCAATGCTTAAAAGAGTGGAAAAAGAAATCAGGGTCAATACAGGGAAAATGATGCTCCTGGTGATTCATCCGGGGCTTGATACCATAGAAATGAGTGCACTTCATCTGAAAGGAGAAGCACCCTCAACAGAGGTGGCTGTATCCAGAAATGCTGAAACTAAAATGCTGACGGCTAAATCATTTTCAAGAATGCTGTCTAGAAATAAAGTACAACTAATCAATTACAGCCAATTAGCCCAGTAGTGCAGCTGCCAATCAAGAATAGAAATCAAATTCTCTACTACAAAAAAACCGGTTTGAGTGTACAATTATTGAGACTCAAACCGGTGATGTGCTGATTAATCAGCCACTTCAGAATCAACTGTCATTTTTTGCCATTCATATTGCTCCACAGCCATTCCCATTCCCCGTAACTCAGCCAATCCTTTCAGTCTTCCTATTGCCGAATAGCCGGGAAAAATAATGTCCTTCTGCAAGTCATCAAGCATTTGATGTCCATGGTCAGGTCTGAATGGAAGTTGGTAATCACTGCTGCCTGCCTTCTTTCGCTTGATGGATTCCCTGACAAGTGCTTGCATAACCCCAAGCATATCCACATCACCGCCCAGATGTTCTGCTTCATAAAAGCTATCTTCTTCTTGCCGCTGAATATTTCTTAGGTGGACAAAGTGAATCCGATAGCCTAGCCGTTCCACAATTCCTGCCAGATCGTTGGCAGCGTTGGGACCCAGTGATCCGGTACAGAAAGTAATGCCATTGGCAGGACTGTCAACAGCATTGACAATAAAGGTTAGGTCCTCTTCTGTGGATACAATGCGGGGCAGATCGAAAATAGGGTAAGGCGGATCATCAGGGTGAATACACATTTTGATGCCACAGGCTTCAGCTACAGGAATTACCTGCTGCAGAAAATAACGGAGATTTTCCTTAAGCCGTTCGGCATCCATTTCCTTGTACCGGTCAAGGTGTGCTTCAAACTCCTCAAGGCTTAGGACATCAGTAGTACCCGGAAGTCCTGCCAGAATGCTGTGCTGAAGTATTTCTTTTTCCCTTTCGCTTAACTGAAAGAAATACTCGTCAGCCAATGACCTAACCTGATGGCTGTAGGTATACATCGCGTTAGGTCGCTTCAGAATATAGAGGTCAAAGGCTGCCAGTGCAACCCAATCAAAACGCAGGGCTTTAGCACCGTTAGCCAATGTATAATCAAGCGCTGTTCGGGTCCAGTCCAATGCCGGCATAAAGTTGTAGCATGCCGTCGTAATGCCACAGGCAGAAAGGTTACGTAGCGTCTGCTGGTATTGCACGATATAATGATCTCTGTCAGCAAGTCCAAGCTTGATGCTTTCGTGTACATTGACGCTTTCCACCACTTCCCAAGCCAATATTTTACTTTGGCTTTGAATGAGCTGCTGCCGTTGGCGGATTTCTTCTACGGACCATACTTCTCCCACCGGAATATGATGCAGGGCATGCACAAGTCCTGTAGCACCTGCCTGCTGAATGTCTGAAAGTTTTACAGGGTCATTGGGACCGTACCACCTCCAGCATTGATGTAAACTTTTCATGTTTTCGGATTAAGCGTTGTTGCGTTTTATTCTTAACAGCCTAAACATAGACTTCCAAACCGTAAGACAGGTTCAAGGATAGTCTGAATCAGGGGAATTGCAGTCAGAGGAAAGGCGAGTCAAGCCATATCCACTTTTTGAAAAGCATCGTCCACTCTTGGGGGGCGTAAATAGCTTATTTTGAAGCACTCAGGTACTGTATCTGGTAGTTAATGGTTTTGCATGTCCATTGTAAATACCTACTTGTTTTCTCTTTTTATTAATCAAAAATACATTCTTAAAACATGAAAAATGACATCGTAAATTCAGTCAGTGTGGTCGGACATGGTGCTTACAGGTATAAGGTCAACAAGCATTGGGGAAACTTGGACTCCAATAAATTTCCAGTACATCACTGCCATGAAATGGTTCAAACTGGTGATGGCAGGCTATTTATGCTGAATACAGCGCCCAAAAACAATATACTGATTTACAGTACGAAAGGAACATTGCTAGGCACTTGGACTTTAGGAAGGACAGGTGTACACGGTCTTACCATAAGTACGGAAGGGGAAAAGGAGTATTTATGGATTACTGATACAGAGGCGCATCAGGTTATCAAAACTGATCTGGAAGGAAACAGCTGTATGATACTGGAATACCCTGACATGATCGCTGATTATACGGAGGCTTCCTTGTGGAAACCGACAGAAACTGCGATTGCTCCGAATGGAGATATCTACGTGGCAGATGGATATGGATTAAACTACGTGGTACAGTATGATCGGGAAGGACAGTATATACGCCATTTCGGAGGAAGTGGCAAGGAAGACCATCACCTGGATTGCTGCCACGGGGTCGCCATTGATACAAGGGAAGGTAAAACAGCTGAATTGCTTGTGACTTCCCGCTCAGAGCAAGCCTTTAAGCGTTTCACCCTAAAGGGAAACTATCTTGGTACGGTCAAATTGCCCGGTTGCTGGGTCTGCAGGCCGGTAATCAAAGGAGATCTACTTTATTTTGCTGTCATCGTTACGAAAGACTGGTTTACCTACGACGGCGCAGTAGCGATTCTGGATCTTCAGAATAAGGTTGTTTCGATGCCGGGTGCCAACGCTCCTGTTTATAAAGCGGGTGAATTAGAGGCACCGGAAAGTGACTACCGTACTTTTCTGAATCCTCATGATGTATGTGTAGACGATGACGGCAACCTGTATATTCCGCAATGGCTTTCAGGGAAAACTTACCCGGTAAAACTGGAACGGATTTGAGCTTGTCCACAGGGGAGTGAGGAGCATGATCAATCATGCTCCTTTTTTTAATATTTGTCCTCATTTATAGGTGTTCATCACATCAAATAACCCTCCCATCATTAATTGTAAAATGAACATTAATAGTCCTTTTTCAGCGCATTAATCCACTATAATATTTGCTGTAAATCCAACCTTTGCTTATCGACAAACAAGCGTAAGTTCCATAAGCAACACACGCCAAGACAGTCGACAATAACTGAAAATTGTTAAGGTTAACTATTTCTATTATGAAAATGCAAAAGACTAAAATCACTGCTTTGATGCTGGGCATGCTGATGGGCATCACGACTTTTTCTTGTGATGAAGCAAGCAAAGAAGAGCCATGTACAATCGAGACTGACAGAGAATGTTACTGTGCTGATAATACGGATGATGAAGCATGTATTGAAGCCTGTGATGTGACAGTGGACAATATATATGTGAAAGGCGATTTTACCGATGAAGCTTTTGTGATGTTGGGAGAAGGAGATTTGGTAGATGAGTATGTGATCCGTGAACGCGTGAATGGCGCAGGTATCAAGTTTAAGTTCTATAACAGTGAAGATGGTGCAGATGCTAATTGGGGCGCTATGGCAGGAAAGGCGTCAGACGCTTCAGGTGTAGCGGAAGCGGCCATTGAAGGTGCTGATTGCGGCAAAGGAAATGAGGCCTTTGACATTGCTAATACTGAAGGGATGGACATGGTTAATATCTCACTGGTAACCAGAACAGGTGACTATAAGGTGGAATTTGATGAAGCCAATCCTTGTGTGGATCTAGATAAGAGTGAGAATAAGGTATGGCTGAAAGGTGGCTTGAAACTCTTCAAAGAAGATGGAACAGAAGATAATGCCTGGGGAGCTTTGGGCGTGGAAATGGAACAGTCTGAAGAAAACCCTGATGTATATTCTGTAGTAGTTGAGTACCCTTCATGGGCAAGTAGGTTACAGTTCAAGCCGGTATTCAATCCGGCAGGTGACTGGGGTGAAAGTGTTGGGGATAACAACATTGCCGTTGACTGGGGACCTGGTGCTAGTGTAGGAGCTGGAGAAGCGCCATTGGAAGGAAAGTTTTTCGTGAAAGCATTTGAGCTGGACCTGGATGAGAACGGTGCGAAAGTAGCAGAGATAGTACAAGACTGTACCAATGCGCCATTGAATGATGATAACGTACCTGACTCTGGTGTAGCAGATTATTTCTTCCCGGGAAGCGGTGACACAAGTGATGCTTCTTTCCAGACACCTGCCAGAATTACGCTAAACATAAAAACAGGTGATTATAAAGTGGAGTGGTTAGAGGTTGAATAAGCCCATAAAATCTAGGAGTAAGGGTGATCAAGGGTTGTCTGGGTGATAGGCAATGCTTGTATCACCCTCATCTTATGATTCTTGCAATGGCTATCATTTTTTCCAGTTCAATTCTTTAGACCATGTACAGACTAAGAAAGTATTTCTTCTTACTGGCTATTATCTTAAGCTTTTATGCCGCTTATGCACAGCCCTCCAAGAAGCTGATTGAAGTAATCGTCACGCCTGACCGAAATGATTGGCAGTATCAGCTAGGTGAACGGGCTGACTTTCAGGTAATGATCCTGAAAAACGGGCAGCCGCTTAAAAATATTGAGATAACTTATGAGATTGGGCACGAACAGATGCCCCCTGTTATCAAGTCAACCCGAAATTTATCCAGAGAAAAAAATCTTATCAAGGGAGTCAGTATGAAAGCGCCCGGCTTTGTCCGTTGCCATGTCAATGTGGTGTATGAGGGAAAAACTTATACGGGCTGGGGTACGGCAGGATTTGAGCCGGAACGGATTGAGGCTACAATCCAATTGCCTTTAGATTTTGAGCAGTTCTGGGAGCAGGCAAAACAGCAGCTTTCAGAAGTGCCTATGGATGCCGAAATGACCCTGATGCCTGAGCTGTGCACTTCCAAAATCAATGTTTACCATGTCAGCTTGCAGAACATCAGCATGCCTTATTCATGGATGGGGAAAAGCCGTTTTTATGGCATGCTTTCCGTTCCCAAGAAGAAAGGGAGTTATCCGGCTATACTGGCAGTGCCAGGCGCAGGAGTCAGGCCATACGGTCGGGATGACCGCGCAGCTGAAGGCGTAATTGTTTTCAGGGTGGGCATCCATGGTATTCCCGTCAATATGGAACCCTATGTGTATGATGCTTTGGCAACTGGCGCACTGTCTGATTATTACCTGAGCAGGCTGGATAATCGGGACGAATATTATTACAAACGTGTATATCTGGGTTGCGTAAGGGCAGTAGATTTTATTTGCTCCTTGGAGCAGTATGACGGGGAAAATCTGGCAGTAACAGGAGGAAGTCAGGGAGGAGCATTGTCTATTGTTGCGGCAGGATTGGATAGCCGTATCAAGTATTTGGCGGCTTTTTATCCAGCCTTGTGTGACCTTACTGGCTATACGGCAGGAAGGGCAGGTGGATGGCCTCACATGTTCAGGGAATATGATGAAGAAAAACACCCTGAATGGCAAAATACTGCCATGTATTATGATGTGGTAAACTTTGCTAGAACCTTGACTGTACCGGGTTGGTATTCATGGGGATATAACGATAATGTATGTCCACCAACTTCGATGTTTGCAGCTTACAATCTGATCAGTTCCCAGAAAGAATTTCATCCATTTTTCGAGACCGGACATTGGACATTCCCTGAACAGCACCAGATCGCTACCAATTGGCTTTTTGAAAAACTGGAAATAGGTGCAGTGAAGTGATCTTTCAGAAATGGGTAAGGGCATATATGAATTTCATTTTTAAAGAAAGCAAAAACGAAAAAGGTAGCCGGTTGTGTGTTGCCGACCAAATCAGATAAGACAATGATACATCAATTTATATATAGGGGATCACTACTCACTTTTGTGATGCTGCTGGCTTTTGCTGTTTCATCTTTTGCACAGCAACAGAAACAGCCGGTGAAAGAAACCTATACAGCAAAAGACAGGGTAAGAAGTGGCGTAGCATTGGGAGGCATCGGTACGGGCAGTATAGAATTGCGCAAGGACGGAAACTTCCACAATTGGTCTATCTTTAATAACTATCCGCTGGGGGCTGGTCCAATCATTGACTTGCCACAGCGCCCGATGAGTGCTGACCATAACTCATTTCTTTATTTTGTAGTACGTTACCAGCTGGAAGGGGAGCAACCTAGAATCAAGCTGCTGCAGCTCAATGATGCGTCAGTGGAAGGTGGGTTGTTAAATGAAGCGCCCATCTATTATTTTCCCTGGCTATCCAATGTGGAATCAATCGAGTATGCAGGCAGGTTCCCTTATGTCAATATGAAATTCACGGACAGTGAAATGCCTTTTGATATTCATCTGAAAGCACAGTCTCCCTTTATTCCGCATGATGTAGATAACTCCAGTCTTCCGGCCATATATTTTGATTTTGATATCGTATCCAAATCGGATAAACCAGTAGAAGTAGAAGTGATCGGAACACTGCGAAATCTAGTTGCTTATGATGTAGGCGAAAAGTATTTCACAGCTCATATTGAAGAGAAAGAGGGCTACAAATATTTTGTGCAGGGTGCCGGTGGTGTTGATACAGATCATATCTCCTATGGTAATACCGCTCTGGGGGCTTTGGGAGGAGAGGAAGTTAGCTATTATTTGGGATGGGCACACCGCCACCCTTACTATGAGAAAATGTTGGTCAATAGCCAGCTCGGCAATATCAATGATGTAGAAAATAGAAACACCACCACACCAGAAGGGAAGAAGATTGTCTGGATGTCCAAGGACGACAACAACCAGCTATGCAAAAGTTCGATTGCGGTTACCAAGACAGTAGAGCCGGGTGTAAAAGCAACTGCCAACTTCTTTATGAATTGGTACTTTCCTAATGCTTATGGAGCGGTGCTTTACAAGGCGAAAAAGAACAACACCCTGCTGGAAAATGAGAAAGGCTACGTCGTGAGGTTTAAGCCCACGGAAAAAGTGGGGCATTATTACGAAAACCTCTTCGAATCAGTGGATGAGGTAGTAGATTACATAGTGACCCAAAGAGCAGAACTTACCCGCAAGACCAATGCGTTTGTAGCCGATTTTTACAAAACCGATGAGGAACAATACATCCTTGATCAGGTCAACTCACACCTGAACACCTTTGTGACTTCCAGCCAGTTTGACAAAAGTGGCAGGTTTGGTATACGGGAAGGCATGACAAGCAATGAGTCTTGGGGACCCAACATTACTACTGATGTTTCCTTGTACGGGTCAGTACCGATTATCCAATTGTTCCCCGATCTGCATAAGGCATCGATGAAAGCACACAGGGCGCTCCAGTCAGCACATGGTGAAATCAATCATGGCATTGGGTATGATCTGGGTAAAACCCAGAACGGAACTTTCGGCGTGTACGAGCGGGTGGATCTGGCGCCCAACTATATACAGCTAGTGCTGAGAGATTACCTGTTTACCAATGATACGGCCTATCTCAAAGAAATGTGGCCTTCAGTTCAGCTTGCCATAGACTATGTGTTGAAGGATAAGGACAAGGATGGCGATTTGGTACCTGATATGCACGGCATTATGTGCAGCTATGACAACTTCCCGATGTATGGACTGTCTTCCTACATCCTGACACAATGGGTAACCGCAATGGAGATGGCGGCTATTGCTGCAGAAGATATGGGAGAAAAAACCGCAGCCCGTCGCTACCGTAACATTGCCAAAAAAGGCGTGAAGCTGATGAACAAGGAACTGTGGAACGGCGAGTATTTCCGCCTTTCCAATGATTACAAAGGAAAAAAAGGAGAAGATGAGGGATGCCTGACAGACCAGCTTTTCGGGCAATGGGTAGCCCATACGGTTGGTATCGGCAGGCTGTATGACAAAGATAAAATCCATTCCTCCATGGAATCCATCCTGAAGCTGTCTTTTATTGAAAAGGATTACCTGCGCAACTGCACATGGCCAGAACATCCGTTATTCTATCCGCTGCATGAGACAGATTTATGGGTAGATCAGGCTAATACACCTTGGACAGGTGTTGAACTGGCATTTGCCTCATTCCTGATTTATGAAGGAAAAGTGAAAGAAGGAAAGCAGGTCATCAAGGCAGTGGATGACCGTTACCGAAAGGCCGGACTTTATTGGGATCATCAGGAGTTTGGAGGACACTATTTCAGACCGATGTCCTCTTGGGCAATTCTCAATGCCCTGAGCGGTTTCACTTTGGTGAAAGACGGCTATACATTTTCTCCTAAAACAGAAGAGGATTCGTTTACTTACTTCTTTAGTGCCAATACCGGAACAGGGCACTTTGAAAAGGATGAGAAAGGCATATCGGTTATAGCTCAATCAGGCGCTTTGAGAATACTTTCCTTGACCCTTCCAGAACAGTTATGGCAGGATCGTATGCAGCCTGTACTGAAGAATGGAGAGGAAGCAATCAAGGTGAAGAAATGGGAGCATCATATGGAAGAAGGTGCTTGGACGGCTGTATTTGACAAGGCTGTCATACTTAAAAAAGGTGAGGTCCTGTTGATCAATTCAGAGAAGTTATCTACTTCCAAGGTTGATCAGTAATAAGCTTAAAACAGATGACAGTGAATTCATTACGTAGTTGGGTAACCATGCTCTTATACCTATGGGGAATCAATGCATGGGCAAAGCCGGCAGAAGTAAGCGTATACCGTTACCATGCGCAAGCCCCTGAAGATACGGATTATGAGGTATGGGTAGACGGTCAAAAGCTGTTTGTTTATGATATGCCGATTGCGGGTATGGCTTCGTTCGGAGCAACAGAACAAGTCATAGTTCGGATCAAGCCAAAATTGGCATTTGAACAGGTGGTGATCAGACCGACTTCCTTAGGCATCGTACCGGAAATAGAAAAGGGTGAAGTCAGGTTTAGCATACCTGCCGACACCAAAGTATCTGTTGAATTTGATAACCGGATCTACAATCCGCTGTATGTTTTTTCACAAACGCCTGTACAGCATCAGGAAGCGGATTTGGTGTTCGAGGCGGGTAAGCATTACCGAATCGGTAAAAAAAGAGTCAAGTCAGGACAGCGTGTATGGATACAGGCAGGCAGTGTTGTGGAAGGCTTCTTTGTGATAGAAGATGTGGAAAATACACACATATTCGGACATGGCATTATCGATAACCGTCACTTGAGCAGGGAAGAGGGCTACTATGGATTTGGATGGATAAATGCACGCCATTCTACTTTTGAGCATGTCCACCTGATTGGGAACCCCAGATGGAGCACCGCTTACTTTGGCTGTGATAGCCTGACGGTTAATGATGTGCGTATTATTGGTTGGCGTCCTTCGGATGATGGGGTAGACCTTGTAGGCTCCACCAATATGGTGATGAGTAATGCATTTATCAGGACAAAAGATGACTGTATCGCTATCAAAGCTTCAACCTATTTGCCTATCAAACCAGCACCGGATAATGTTCCTTTCAGAACAGACAAAATGGTAGGGTGCAAACAGGTGAAAAATATTCGAATTGAGCAATGCATCCTGTGGAATGCCGATTGGGGCAATGCCATTGAGATTGGGTTTGAAACTAGGGCAGATGTGATGGAGGATATCAGAGTTGAAAATTGTGACATTATCCATGTGGAAGGAAATGGAGGGGCTTTCAGTATTCACAATGGGGATAGGGCTACAGTACGGAATATTTATTACAAGGATATCCGGATTGAAGGAGCCAAAGGGTTTCTCTGCCATTTCCAGATTTTGCATTCCCATTATTCCAAAGATTCGGAAAGGGGAAGAGGCGAGAACATCATACTTGAAAATATCTCAGTGCTAGACGGCTATCACTTAAATTCCATCATTACAGGACTGGATACTGTACATCAGTACAAGAATATACGATTCAAGAACCTATCCATGCAGGGGCGTAAGGTACGCTCCGTTCGGGACGGAAATATTTATACAGAATATGCACAGAATATCAGTTTTGAGTAAGCAATATAAGATTGCTTGCTGGTTGCCGCTATTCATCCTGCTGACCAGTTGTCTGACAAGGAAAGAAGACAAAGTAGTGTCAGAAAATATACTGACCGATTACTACAGGGTGAAAGTAAGTGGTGGGGTAGTTCCGGTTTATCATACCCGTCCAGGTGCCTTGACATTGGTTACGCTTGACAGTATGCCGGTGACGGTTTCAGTAGATAATCGTGCAGCTGTTGAAAAAGTGGAGTTTATTCCTGCTGATGCGGTCAAAAAGGTGAATATGAAGGATGATGTCGTCACTTTTGAGGTGGAGTCGGAGAAGAACTTTTTTGTTAAGATCAATGACAATTATGTCTATCCGCTGATGGTCTCGATAAGTAAAGTGCAACAGGCAGTAGGTAATGAGATCAGGTATGGAAAGGGTATGCATGAGGTCGGAAAACTTTACCTGAAATCAGGACAAACCTTGATGCTGGAGGAAGGAGCTTATTTGAAAGGTTGTATCGTAGTAGAGGGTGTAAAAGATGTCCTGATTATGGGAAGTGGTATTATAAATGGAACGGCTAATTCCTCATCTGACCAACAACCGAGTATTCTGGTTCGCCAATCGGAAAATATTCAGATAGAAGGTATCAGCAGCATAGATCCAAGTGGAGTCGGAATCCAGATTGAGGAAAGCAAAGGAGTGTCTATTGAAAACGTGAAACTGTTGGGCAACCGTGAACTTCGGATGAGTGATGACGGCATCAATATATTTGGCAGTACTGATGTGCAGGTGTCCAATGTGATAAGCAACACCCGAAATAACAGTATTGCATTTATGCATCGGAGTGGATCACCCCAAACAGAGACGAAACATGTACGGATTCGTGATTGTATTTTCTGGAAGGGGGATTATGGCAATGTGATGGAGATTGGCTATCAGGCAAGAGGGATTCGACTAAACGATGTTATTCTAGAGCGAATTGAGGTGGCGCATAGTTTGGCGGGAGCCATTGTGGGAATATCGGCAAAGGAAAGCAAACTAAAAGGAGTACATTTTAGAAAGATCAATATCCACGACAGCCGGTTTATGAACTTTGATATCAAGCTGGATAGTACTTCCGAATTGGACGATCTGCTACTGGAAGATGTCCATTACAATGGAATGGATGCAGCCTATTCAGATTTTCAGTTGGATGTCCATCAAGCCGATCAGGTGATGTTGAAAGGATATCATTATCAGGATAGAAAAGTCAATAATCCGGCGGATGCTTATATCAGGTATATGGATCATGATATCAGGATAATTGATCATCGTTTGTAGTGATTTTAGGATTTAAAAAAATACCAGCAAAACGGTCTGGTATTTTTTTTCGCAAAACATCTTAATTGTATAAATTACATTTTATTTAGTGTTTTTCCCTTAAACTAGAAGAAGAACTAACAGGTGACTTTTTGATCTTTAAATAGCTACTTCTAAACCTGAACTAACGCTGTACAATATGAAAATGAGAATTACCCTTACTGTACTGTGCTTTTTCCTCGCTATATGCATAGGATACAGCCAAAACTCCAGATTTGAAACCATAGGTAGAGAGGAAGGACTTTCCCACTCCATTATTAACAATATTGTACAAGACAGGACAGGTTATCTGTGGTTTGGTACTCAGGATGGCTTGGTACGCTATGATGGCTATAACTTCAGAACTTTTCGACCTGTTTCAGGTGATAGTAATTCCATCTATGACTCTTGGCTCACAGACCTGTTTGTTGATTCCAGAAATAGGATATGGAGCAGGTTTGAAAGTGGTGGACTGAGTGTATACAATCCATTGACGGAAGATTTTGTCCATCTCCTACATGAAGAGGGAAATCCTAAATCGATTTCCAGTGATATCATGCCTTCCAAAGAAGTGATAGGGCACAAGCAGGCTATTTTGGAAGACAGTAAAGGCTTTATCTGGATTGCCACTGTGGATGGATTGAATAAAGTATCTCCTGATACCTACGAAGTAACAAGGTATAGTGAAGGGCTTGAGATGAATAGTGGACTGACCGGTTCTATGATCTCTGCCATTTACTTTGACCAGGAAACAGAGATGCTTTGGGTGGGCACCAATCAGGGACTTAACCGGATTAATCTGAAGACCAATGCAGTCAGGCACTATACGACAGACTCAGGTCTGACAGATAACTATATCAAATCTATATTAAAAGATAGGCACAATACTCTATGGATTGGTGGTAGAAGAGCGGGTATCATGAGATGTGATTTGGATGTGTCCCAAAATATCAAATCAGTGCAGTCATTGCTGAATCGAGAAGACCTTCCCTATCAGGAAAGGAGCCAAACAGTATACAAACTGCTGGAGAGTAAAAGTGGCGATATATGGGCTGGTATGCAGAATGGTTTGTACTGCATTTCAATAAATGGAAAGCAAGTGCGTCGGCTTACTTCAGACAAGCATGTACCCATGATTACGAATGTGATTGAAGACTTTAAGGGAGATATTTGGGCTGGTGGTGCCAATGCAAGTAACGGATTGTTCCATTATTCTTACAATCAGGATAAGCTAAAGGAATATAAACAGAGTCATAAGAATCTGCATGGTTATTCCTACAACATCATTAATGACCTGATGGTAGATCGCAGTGGAGTACTTTGGGTGGGTACAGGAAAAGGAGGGTTAATACGATATAATATTGTTTCCAAGGGCTTCGCTTCTTACAGTGAACCACAATTCAAGGCAGTATCTGAAGCTGAAGATGAGGTTTATTCAATTTATGTGGATCAGCATGATCAGGTATATGTCGGAACCAAAACAGCATTGGCGGTTTTTGACAGCAGCTTTACCTTGATCCATAAATACTATTCAAAGACAGAAAAAGGCAGTGTCATAGGTGCTTTGGTACCCGTACCCCATTCTGATCAGCTTTGGGTAGGATACTTCGAAGGTAAAGTGGGTAGGTTTAATCCAAAAACAGAAGTATTCCAGTATTTCAACGAAAATAGCGATGATCCTTCCAAAGGTTTTACGGGATGGTCGCTCAGGGATATTTTGGTAAGCAGGGACAGAAAGCGCACCTATTTTGCAACCATGTCAAGTGGTTTGATTGTGAAAGAAAATCAGCAGGCAGGTTTCCACTCCTATCACACAGGTTATGAAGGCGTACAGTTTAATACAGGTGCAATCCTTAACCTGATGGAGGATGAAAGGGGACGGATTTGGATGGGAACCAGCAATCAGGGTATTATTATTTTTGACCCCACATCCAAGCAGGTAAGTGAGTTGAAACATATTGACAAGCTAAAGAGCAGTATCTCCCACAATGAAGTAAGAACCATTCACCAATCAAATAACGGTACTGTATGGATTGGTACGCGCTATGGTTTGAATTCCTATGATCCAGCAAGCGAAATAATTAAACAGTATTATGTGGAGGATGGGCTACCATCTAATATCATTCACGGCATATTGGAGGATGACCATGGCAATATTTGGTTGAGTACGAATATGGGCATTTCAAAATTCTCTCCTTCCACACAAAAGTTCACTAATTTCCTAAAAGAGGACGGGTTGCAAGGTAATGAGTTTAATGAGTGTGCTTATTTCAAGGATCGGCATGGCTATATGTATTTTGGAGGTGTCAATGGTGTTACTCGTTTTCATCCGGACAGTATCAGAAAAGATGATTCAGCTCCTCATGTCATACTGAGTGGATTGGTGGTCAACCAACAGAAAGTGGAGCCTGGAGATATGGTGAATTCAATGCTTTTATTGGAAAAAAGTATTCAGGAGACAGAGACATTGACGTTAAACCATATGCTGAACAGCTTCTCGGTGTCTTTCTCGACCCTGGATTTCAGGGTGCCGAAAAAACACAGTTTCCGCTATCGCCTGCTGGGACTTGAAAAGGATTGGCAATACAATAAGCAAGGGGAGTACACTGCCACTTATGGGTGGTTACCAATCGGCGAATATATACTGGAAGTGCAGGCAAGTAATATAGACGGAGACTGGTCAGGTTATACCAAGCAGCTGAATGTAGTGGTACTGCCTCCATGGTGGAAATCAATCTGGTTCAGAATATTGGCCTTGATGCTTATCATTACAGTAGCGCTTACGGTTGTCATACTGAATATCAGGAGACTTCACTCCCAAAGAAAGCTTTTAGAGCAGACAGTAAAAGAGCGAACCCACGAACTGGTTTCTTTAAACGAGGAGCTGGAGACTCAGCAGGAGCAGATGATCAGCAAGAATAAACTATTGGAGCAAAACCAGCAGGAGCTAGAGCAACAGCAACGCAATATTCAGCTGCTCAGTAAGATGGGACAAAAAATCACCTCCACTGTGGAGTTGCAGGACGTGTTTACCCAAATTTATGCCATTGTCAGTGAACTGATGGACATCAATGAACTGATGGTGGGAGCAATTGACGAGCAGCACCATAACCTCGATATCTGGGGCATCAAGTCAGGTGAGGAGGATTTTACTTATGATCAGATACCGTTGGAGGCAAAAGACAGGCTGTCGGTAAAGGTAGTCCGTAATAGAAGCGCTATCATCAGCAATAACCTGACGGAAACCAGCCAGACCGTATTGGAAACTCCCCACCCTAAATATTCGGATAAGGAAGGGCCTAAGTCAGGCATTTATCTGCCGCTGACAGGACAGGGAGGGAAAGTAAAAGGCGTAATTGTTGCTTTTTCCTATATGATGGATGCCTATGGAGAAAAAGAGGTTGCCATTCTTGAAAACTTGGCTTCTTATGTATCTATCGCAATGGACAATGCCAATGCGTATGAACAGATTAAGTTGCAGTCTGCCCAATTGATGCAGGTGGACAAGATCAAGTCAGATTTTTATGCCAATGTTTCCCATGAGTTCCGGACACCACTTACCTTGATCAAAGGACCTA
Source organism: Limibacter armeniacum (assembly GCF_036880985.1). Lineage (NCBI taxonomy): Bacteria > Pseudomonadati > Bacteroidota > Cytophagia > Cytophagales > Flammeovirgaceae > Limibacter > Limibacter armeniacum. The sequence goes on along the minus strand of NZ_JBAJNO010000001.1, from coordinate 164,525 downwards.
CGCAGGAGCTGATGAAATCGGGAAAAAGATCGGCAGAAGAACTGAAACTCATCAATATCATCAACCGGAATACCCAGATTCTTTTGAGTCTGGTGGAGCAGATCATGGAACTTTCCAGAATAGATGGCGGTGCCATGAAAGTGAGCATCAAACACAACTGTCTTTCTGATCAATTGAAAACCATTGGAGAATCGTTTAAGCATTTGGCCGTTCAGAAAAGTATCAGACTTAATATTGAAATACCGAGCAAGTTGGTTAGAGGGCATTATGATTACGACATTCTTAACAAGGTTAGCTACAACCTGCTTAACAATGCCATTAAATATACCCAACAGGGAGGTGCTGTTTCATTCAAGGTGGCCTATGAGATGGAAGGGGTCAGACTGGTGGTCAGTGACAATGGGAAAGGAATTCCGAAAGAGGACCTTCAGCATATCTTTGACAGGTTTTATCGTGGATCACTCACCAATGAGCATCAGGAAACAGGGGCAGGCATTGGCTTGGCACTGGTACATCAGCTATTGGAGATGGTAGATGGAAGTATAGAGGCGGAGAGCCGGTATTTCCGGGAGTATATGGACGAAAGTGGGACTACTTTCCGTGTCTGGATACCAGTCAAATCCATGGAGCTGAGTGAGCAGAAAAATTACTTTGACCCTCAGTTTGATAATGTACTGTCAAATACACCATCTCCGTCTGCTGTTACTCAAAAGATGGATCGGGCCAATGAACTGCTGAAAACCAAGATACTGGTTGTCGAGGATAACCGTGAGTTGCGGGAATTTCTGGAAGGTAAACTTGGAGAGATTTACTATGTTATTTCTGCTGAAAATGGAAAAGAAGCATTGGAAATAGCCAGAGAGGAGCAGCCATACCTGATTCTGTCGGATGTGATGATGCCGGTTATGAATGGAATAGAACTCTGTGCCACGCTGAAACAGGACATGGCTACCAGTCATATTCCGGTGATTCTGATCACGGCAAAAGATGCGGAAAAAGATCAGATGGAAGGACTTCGGGCAGGCGCAAGCGACTATATCGTCAAGCCTTTCAATACAGAAGAGGTAATGGTAAAAGCCAATAATATTCTAGAGAAAAGGATAAAGCTTATAGAGCATTTTAGGGGTAGTGTATGGACAGGTATTCAAGATCTTGGTAACGAGCTAAGTCCACAAGATCAGAAGTTTCTTGCTCAGGTAAAAGATATTATCGAGCAGCAGATAGATGATCCAACATTGGATATAGATTTCTTCTGCTCTGAATTGGGTGTCAGCCGCACTTGGCTATACAACAAAATGAAAGCACTGCTTGATATGTCTATGAATGAGTTTATTCGTAACAGCAGGTTGAAATATGGTGCAAAATTGCTTTTAAATGAAAAAATGACGGTATCTCAGGCTGCCTACGCAGTAGGGTACAATGATCCGAAGTATTTTACTAGGTGTTTTAAGAAAGAGTTTGGGATAGGGCCAAAAGCCTATGTACAGCAAAGCGTATTAGAAGTGAAATAGAAATACAAACAGGAAAGGTCGGCATTCAATAGCCGACCTTTTTTCATGCTACAAGTATTGGATTTATTCAGCGTTGATGCTGACAATATCCTTGCTCACAAGATTATGGTAGTTTTGTAGCATTTCATTAGTTCGCAGGTTGATCACATCATCAAAGTGTGCAACAGGTCTGGGATCGCCCTGTGCAGGAGAAAAGTTGAGAAATTGCAACTGAACGTTTCGGGCGTGGCGAAGGTAAATGCCTGTCGCTGGCAAATTTGTTCCATACATTTTAGGGTAAGGATAACCTTGGGAATTTTCCGGAACCGTTGCTTCAAGATCCTGAAGGGAGCCTGCCTGTGCAAAGCCGAACGTGGATTGACTGATAGAAATATTCTCTACATAGTGTTCTGGATAGCCTGTGATACTGATGGGTACTGGACCGCAATTGGTGGCCGTAATGTCAGCGTACCGGATATTGCGGATGATGCCTGGCGTAATAGGCACATCCTTGTATTCCTCATGCGTGACCCTATGGCGGTTGCCGAGCCTGACAAATATCGGGGTCATCATGCCATCCATCACAATATTGTCAAAAGAGATATTCTCCACCTTGGCACCGTCTACACTGATCACGGATAAGCCCGTAATGCCATTCCGGTAGCCCAGTCCATGCACCACCTCTTCGGAGCGGGTGGTTCTCAATACGCAGTTGGAAACCGCAATACGTCTGAACGACCCGAAAGAACCGGTTCCCAGCTTGATATAGGAAGCCGTGGAGCTGACAATACAGTTGGCAATCGTGACATCCTCACAGCCTTTGGGAGCTTCTGACTTCAGGCTGATGGCGTCATCGGAGGCGTCCACGGTGCAGTCCGAGATATGGACCCGGTGACAGTCCACGATATCAATTCCGTCGTTGTTGGTATTGGCATGGTTAAAGATTTCCAGCCCGTGTAGGCGTACATTATCACAAAGGTAGGTGCGCAACATCCAAAAAGCGGATTGCTTCAGGGTCAGGCCCTCAACCTTGATATTGTTCGACTTGCGGAAGTAAATGCCATAAGGGCGCTTGCTGCCGTTGGCTTCCAGCATCGGGAATGCCTGATGGTGATCGCCAGAAGGATAGATGGTGCCATCTCCTCTCAAAACAACGTTCTCGATTTCATCGCCAAATATAAAAGCCCTGCGCGACATGGTATACCCGCCGCTTTGGCTCAGGTCCGCATTGCTTTTGATCTCAGGGAAAAGCTTCAGGTCGGGCATCGCCTGCCAGACTGCTCCGTTCTGCAACTCGATGGTAAGGTTGCTTTTCAAATGAATCATACCGGTCATAAAAGTGCCGGCAGGAAATATAAGGGTTTTCTTTTGGTTGCTGGCAGCCTCAATAGCTCGCTGTACAGCTTGTGTATTATCTGTCTTGCCATCGCCTACAGCGCCGTATTCCAGAATACTGAGTGACTGTGTATGTCCCAGCAGTGGTATCAGTAAGAAGCACGCAATACTTATCAGTTGTTTTATCATCTTCCTTTGTTTTAGGTTCTAAATCTTTGTCAAGATGTAGCTTTGAGGTAGAAGAGGGGGAGGTGGAATCATTTAAAGAAGTGCATTTATCACCAAGACACCTGTAAGAAACAAGCATCATAAAAAAAGGTATCCCCCATACCTTGACAAGGGGAATACCTGAGGTCGACTTGTTGGAGCGCCGTTACTGCACAGCGGATTTGAATTGGAAAGCCCCTTCGATCTGCATAAATCGCAAAAGCGCTTCCACATAATAATAATCGGCATAGCTAAGGGGCACATCCACTTCACTGCCTTTGGGGTAGGCGCCCACTGAGTGCTGCAATATAAAACCGCCGTTCTTTTCCACACTCCCCTGATATTTCTCAGAAGAAAGCGATGCCAGCATCTTGGTAGCGGCCAAATAGTACCGGCCGGAATCTGCCTCCTCAATTTGCTGTGATAATTCCAGTAACGCTGAAGCCATCACAGCTGCCGCAGAAGCATCCCTCGGCGCATTGGGGATATCAGGTGTATCAAAGTCCCAGTAAGGAATCATATCTTCAGGCATATTGGGATGGGTAAGCAGGAAATCTGCCACTTTCCTAGCTTGCTGCAGAAAAGCATCGTTGTGAGTTTCCCGGTACATCATCGTATACCCATACAGTGCCCAAGCCTGTCCACGTGCCCAAGCGGAAGCATCAGCATATCCCTGATTGGTGTGCTTGTGCAGAACTTTTCCAGAAACTGAATCATAGTCAATCACATGGAATGTACTGAAATCGTCTCTGAAGTGATGTACAAGGGTTGTATTGGCATGGCTGACGGCAATTTCTGCCAACTGCTGGTCCGGTTGCTGATCAGAAGTCCACATCAGCAACTCCAGATTCATCATATTATCTATAATCACCGGATACTGCCATTTGACTTCTCTAGGACCGGTCCAGTCCCATGATCTGATCGCTTTCACTTTGGGAGAATACCTGCTTGCCAATGTCTGGGCGCCTGTAATCAGTACTTCTTTGTAGTGAGCATCCTGCGTGATACGATAGCCGTTTCCAAAGCTGCAGAAAAGCATAAAACCCAGATCGTGGGTGTTGTTCAGGTGTTGGATTGGTTCTATCAAGGCAGTACTTCTTATGGCTTCCTCTTTTAGTTTTGGCTCATTGGTATATTCATACAGGTACCATAATGTACCGGGATAGAATCCGCTGCACCACCATTCCGCATTGCTGGTGACCAGCTTGCCATCTTCAAAGGTTCTTGGGAAAGTTGAGTCAGGAAGAGCCTGCATCAGATGCTGATATTGCCGAGTGGCATTTTGCAGGGCAGCATCGGCGGAAGCTACCGAAAAGTAAGACATCTCTTTGCCCCCCCCAACCTTGTGGCATCCGGATATCAATACCAGCACAATGTATACAATACTGAAAAAAGGGTGAATTCTCATATTTGTGGTCAATGTGAACTTTGAAAAAGACCGGCAGAGACTTTTCTGCCGGTCATGCCTTTAATACGCCAGGAAGCAGAACCGATTGCGAAACTTCCAGCAAGTCGAAAAAATGTTTACTAGCTTTTACTTTCCGCAAATAAGGGAATAACTCTTTCTGCAGGAGGATTTTTTCGTTCAGCTTTAGTGGACTTTTAATCATATTCCTCGTGATGATTTTTCCTGATAATCGGATGATAGGTGGGAATCTCAACACCATGAGCTTTCTACATTGCCTCAATTAAAATCGATTAAGGCTTAAATGTAGACAGATGAGTGATTTCAAACTTAGGATAGATCAGATCTATACGGATTATACAAACCTGATTGAACAGGGTAATGAAGAGGCTGATGACAGCACCGGTTTTCTGACCCGCTACAGGTATCCGGTTTTTACAGCCGCCCATATCCCTCCGCACTGGAGATACGACCTGGAAGAGACATCCAATCCGTATCTGGCTCAGCGAATGGGAATCAATGCTGTTTTCAATCCGGGTGCCATTTTATGGAATGGCACAACATTGCTGGTCATGAGAGTGGAGGGATGGGACAGGAAATCGTTTTTTGCCATAGCCGAAAGTACTTCCGGCATGGATAAGTTCAAGGTATGGGACGAACCTATCCTTTTGCCACAAACGGAGAACCCGGATACCAACGTCTATGATATGAGGTTGACAGCCCACGAAGACGGCTATGTATACGGCACTTTCTGTACAGAGCGGAAAGACCCGGCTGGACCTGCAGGGGATGAGTCGTCGGCAGTGGCGGCATGCGGTATTATCAGGAGCAAAGATCTGAAGAGTTGGGAACGTTTGCCGGACCTGATCACCTACTCAGGGCAGCAGCGGAATGTGGTCCTTCATCCCGAATTTGTCGATGGGCAGTATGCGCTTTACACACGTCCGCAGGATGGATTCATTGATACCGGGAAGGGCGGCGGAATTGGTTTCGGGCTGACTGAAAGTATGGAAAGAGCCGAAGTGAAAGAGGAAACCATTCTGGACCCGAAGGTTTACCACACGGTCAAGGAATTGAAAAACGGGCAAGGTCCCACGCCTATCAAGACGGAAAAAGGCTGGCTGCATCTGGCACATGGCGTCAGAAATACAGCAGCGGGACTCCGTTATACGCTTTACATGTTTGTGACATCCCTTGACGATCCATCAAAGGTGATTGCCCGTCCTGGGGGATATTTCTTGGCACCGGAAGGCGCTGAGAGAGTGGGAGATGTAAGCAATGTTCTGTTTGTCAATGGGTGGGTAGAACATCCTGATGGTACAGTGTTGATCTACTACGCCTCTTCCGATACACGCATACATGTGGCAAAATCTAGTGTCGGACAATTACTGGATTACTGTTTCAATACACCGGAAGATGCGCTCACTAGCCATGCAAGTGTTGCACAACGGCTTGAACTGATCAGGAAAAACAGGACTATGATGGAAGAGATGGAATACAAGAACGCTAACCAGACCTTTATTGGATAGGCAATAGTTGATGCAGCTGATCTGAAAAGATGGGCTTTGATCATTTTAAAATTTAGTAACTCAAATATAAAAATATACAATGCGAATTCGATTGATAGGACTGCTGATTCTGATAGTAATGGGATGTGATACCATCAGAAAGCAAGAAACGTGGGTACTGTCTAATCCCGACCATCCACTTAGATTTGAGCTGCACATAGAGAATGGACAACTGAAATATTGGGTAAAGCAGGAGGGGCAGGTGGTGATAGATACCTCGCGGTTAGGTGTCATCAGAAACGATGCTGACCTGAGTCAAAACCTGTCTTTTGTTGCCAAAACTGAGGCGGTCGCCTTTACGGATGATTTTACACTTCCGACCGGAAAACAGCGAAAGGTTAATAAACAGGGTATTCGTCAGTCATTTACGTTTGAAAATGCTTTAGGGAACCAACTTACCATCACCTGTCAGTTATATGAGGATGGCTTGGCCTTGCGACAGGAATTTCCTGAACGTTCTGATCAGGAAGTGATCATCGAAAAAGACCTGATGACTTTTAACCTTTCAGCAGGCGGAAGGGCATGGCTGCAACCGTATGATGAGGTGACCAAATGGGAGCCTGCATACGAAGAGTTTTATAAGGAAGTCGTAATTGGAACAGACTCACCTTATGGACATGGCTGGTGTTTCCCTGCATTGTTCAAAATGCCTTCCAGTTGGGTGCTGTTGAGCGAGTCAGGTATTGACGGAGATTATGCAGGCAGCCACTTGGATCATCAGGCAAAAGAGGGAATTTACGCATTAAGATGGCCAGAAAGCGATGAGTACATGGGGCTTTACAGCCAAAAACCTGTATTGACACTGCCTGGACACACAAGCTGGAAAACTATAGCCCTTGGCAAAAATCTGGATACAATTATCCAGTCTGACCTTGTTAAGCAGGTAGCTCGGAAATCCAGCATGAAACAGACGGCATGGATTAAGCCGGGCGTTGCTTCTTGGAGTTGGCTTTCAGATCATGATAGTCCGCTCTCTTTTGAAAAATTGAAATCCTTTGTGGATCTGGCTGCGGAAATGGATTGGGAATATTCCTTGGTGGATGCCAACTGGATTCATATGAAAGGAGGAAATATCAGGGAACTGATTGAGTATGCCAACGCCAAAAAGGTGGGCCTGCTGTTGTGGTACAACTCGGGAGGCAAACACAATACAATCATTGAAGCACCGCGTGATATAGTCAGTGACAAAGAAAAGCGGAAGACGGAATTTGCTAGGCTGCAGGAATGGGGAATTAAAGGAGTGAAGGTGGATTTTTTCCAAAGTGATAAGCCTGAAATGATGAAACTATACAAGGAAATTCTGGAAGACGCTGCTACCTATGAACTGATGGTCAATTTTCATGGTTGTACCATTCCTCGGGGTTGGTCAAAAACCTATCCGCATTTGATGACCATGGAAGCGGTGAAAGGAGCAGAGACCTATACATTCAGTAATGATTATGCTCGTTATGCGCCAATTGCAAACACCATTCTTCCTTTTACCAGAAATGTAGTGGGGGGAATGGATTATACGCCAGTATTGCTTTCAGATCAATATGTTCACATCACTACAAAAGGACACGAATTGGCATTAACCGTTTTATTTGAATCTGGTATTCTGCATATGGCAGATAAAATAAATGGTTTCGAAAAACAGCCTGAAGAAGTGAAGCAGTTGTTGCGTGACCTGCCTACTGCATGGGATGAGGTAAAGCTGCTGCAGGGGTATCCAGGTAAAGAAGTGGTAATAGCACGGAGAGAAGCAAACACTTGGTACGTAGGAGGAATAAATGGAGAGGGAATGGAAAAAGAATGGTCTATTGATCTTTCATTTATAGAACAGGATGTGGAATGGTTGGTAGTGCAGGATGACGAAAACCAAAAAATGCTCAGGACCCAACATGATGTGGCAGATAAAAAGGTTAGCATCAAGTGTCCGCCTTATGGAGGATTTATTATTCAGGCAAAACTGGTATCCGACTCAACTGAAGAGCTGGCGATACAGTAAAGGGATATTTAAGTGTCAGAAGTGTACATATAATCAGAATGAAATATTGATGAAAGGAGGCTTAGGTCTCCTTTTATTGTTTGTTGGCAAAGACCAAGGCTAAAAGGAAGTTTATGTGTTACTTGTTTTGATTATAAGAGGATTTTTATATGATTATTTTAAGAATAATTATATTATAACCCTATACAAATATCAAAAAAAGAGGAAAAATCATTTGTCCAACTTTTGTGAAATCCTGTACCCTCTCTGTAGAAAGGGTATAGACTACATTTATCGTCGTGAAGAAACACACAACCCAAATCTGTAACGAAACAGGCGACGAAAATAAACAACTATGAAACCTTTTACATTTAACAGTTCGTGCATAGCCAGACTGCTGCTCCTAATTTTTACTTGGTGTTTGCTGTCAGGTGAAGTATCGGCACAGGAAACAGGCGTACCGATTGTCGGGCGAGTATTGGATGCCACAAACGGAGAAACTTTACCGGGTGTCAACGTAGCGATCAAAAACAAGAGTAAAGGAGGAATTACCAATTTTGATGGTAAATTCTCTATTCTGGCTGAGCCGGAAGATGTGATTGTATTCTCTTATGTAGGCTTTATCTCACAAGAATTGAAAGTGGGTAGCCGAACAGAGTTCAGTGTCAGCTTGACGCCCGACATGCAATCGCTGGAAGAAGTGGTCGTGATTGGATACGGTACACAGGAAGCCAAGGACCTGACCGGTGCCGTTGGACTAGTCAAGGCAGAAGAGCTGAACCAGTACCCGGTCTCCAATGTAAGCCAGGCGATGCAGGGTAGAATGGCAGGTGTACAGGTCTCGAACAGTACCTCTCCCGGTGGTGGAATCAAGGTAAGAATTAGGGGCGTCGGCACCATTACAGGAGCGTCTGATCCTTTGTATGTGGTGGATGGTGTACAGATGACTTCCCTGAACAATATTGATGTCAATGATATCGAGAGTATGAACGTGCTAAAGGATGCTTCTGCAGCAGCCATTTATGGTACACGGGCAGCTAATGGTGTTGTGATTATCACCACCAAGTCAGGTAAGTCGGGCAGGACGCAATTCAACTTCAATGCTGAATACGGCATGCAGTATCCGTTGAACCAGTATGAGATGATGAACACCCAACAGTATAAGCAGTTTGCTGAAACGCTGTTCACAACAGGCGAAGTAGTGACCATCAAATTCAACAAGTGGGTGTACAATGAAGACTATACTGAGACGACCAACTGGATGGAGGAAGTGTTCCGTCCGGCACCGGTTCAGCGGTATAACTTTTCAGGAGCGGGCGGAAGTGAAGCAGGCAGTTATCGCCTTTCAGCCAGTTACTTTAACCAGGAAGGACTGCAGCGCAATACAGGTTATGAGCGTTTCAACCTCTCCCTCAACTCCAATATGAAAAAGGGTATTTTCAATTTTGGAGAATCGATCAACCTGTACACTTCCATGAGACAGGTACCAGGTGAAAATGCTGGTCCGGCAGTCATGAAAACCATTCCGCATATGCCGGTCTATGATCCTACCACGTTGAATGGATATGGCATTCCTTCTACAGAACTGGCGGGCATTGTTAATACCATGAATCCGGTATTGAATATGGATTTGAAGCAGAAAGAAACCAATCAGTTCGGTTTCAACGGAAATATTTTTGGGGAACTAGAACTGTTAACTGGACTGAAATTCAGATCCTCCCTGAATGCGCAGATGCTCCACTCGCTTACGACAACCCAGCATCCCAAAATTGATCAGGGAACCGCCACCTATGCCACGGTAGAATCATTCTATGGGGAGGACCAGATGCGTTTCCAGTCATTCAATATTGAAAACTATTTCAACTATGACCGGGAATTTGGTGGACATAAGGTAGGTGCTATGCTGGGGACCACTGCTTTGACAGAGAAATCAAAGGGCGTTTTTGCCGGCGCCTTTGAAAACCGTGACGGAATCCAGTCAGTGGTGGGAAATAGAGGGAATTATGGCAACTTCCTGTTTGAGAAACACATGCTTTCTTTTTTGGGAAGGGTGACGTACTCCTACAAGGATAAATACCTGATGACAGGATCGTTACGAAGAGATGGCAGTTCCATCCTGTCGGCAGCGAATCGTTGGGGTAATTTTCCATCTTTCTCGCTAGGTTGGAGAGTGTCGGAAGAACCGTTTCTGAAAGGCAGCAAGTTAATATCCAATATGAAAATCAGGGGTGGCTATGGTGAGCTGGGCAGAGATTTATCATTGGGTTCACAGATTACACCACTCATGTATCCGTTTGTGGTCTACCCTTTTGCTTCAGGTACCAGTACGGTAGGATCAGTTGTGGATTCTGCGCCGTCAGACAACCTGAGATGGGAAACAGCCAAGCAAACCAACATGGGAGTAGACTTGGGGTTGTTACATGACAAGGTAGAAGTGGTGGCAGATTATTTTATCAAGGACTCAGAGGATGCCTTGCTAGAAGTGCAGTATATGGCTGATTATGGTATAGGCATTGACCGTAGCCCGCAGTATATCGGTACAGGTAATATCAATGTCGGTTCCATCAGAAATAAAGGGATAGAGCTGGCAGTCTCCTATAACAATATGGAACACGCCTTCCAGTACAGGGTAAGTGGCAACTTTACCTACCTCCAGAATCAGGTAACCAAGGTATATGAAATCGGCGGGCAGGCTGTTCCGATCGTCAACGGCGCGCAGCGTGTGCTGGCAGGAGAAGAGATGTGGCACTTCTATGGCTACCAGTCATTGGGACTGTTTCAGTCTCAGGACGAAATTGACAGCTATGGCAGTACAGATGCCAATGGCGAGTTCAAGCCTTACCAGCCTTATGCCAAACCTGGAGACGTAAAATTTGCCGAGACGAACAATGATGGGGTATTGGATAACAATGACCGAATCGTACTGGGCAATTCACTGCCGAAGTATTATTTTGGTCTTAGCCTGAATGCCAATTACAAAGGCTTTGACCTGTCACTACTGCTGGAAGGAAAGTCAGGCTTTCAAGTCTACAACCAGAACCTGAGAGAGCTGACCCAAACCAATGACAAACTCAACAGACATATCAGTTTGGTGGACAATACCTGGACGGAAGAAAATCCGAATGCAGACCATCCGGTGATCAATGCCAGTGCACGTTCTTTTGACTTCTCTGACAGGATGCTTCAGGACGGGACTTACATAACTGCCAAGAATTTTCAACTTGGCTATAACTTCAGCGAAAACCTGTTAATGAATGGTGCCATTTCTAAGTTGAGACTCTATTTCAGTGTGACAAACGCATTCATCTTGTCAAACTATAATGGTTACAATCCAGACGTTTGGGATCAGGGAAGCTCTAACGGAGCAGGCATTGAGTACTCTAATTTGGCAAGACCAACACCAAGAACAGTATCAGCAGGTGTACAAATGAATTTCTAACCCAGCAAACCTTAGTATATAAATGAAGACGATCATCCGATATATCAGATTGCTGCCGGTGGTGATGCTGCCACTGGCAAGTGCCTGCGAAGATTTTTTGGAGGTAGAACAGAAAACTCAGATTACCTCTGATAACTATTTTATTAATGAGGAGTCTATTATGGAATCATTGACCGCTGCCTATTCAGCTTTGGGAGATGTGAGACTTTACTCCAATCATTACTGGAAACAAAGGGGACTGCTCACAGACCATGTGGAGACGCCTGAGACAGCAGCGGAATTTACACAGCACTATATCTTTGAGTTTGGAGAGAACTCCGGAGAATTGCTGGGGATGTGGAGTTCGCTTTACAAAGGAATTAATAGAACGAATACAGTGACTTCTAAGGTACCGGAAGAATTAAAGGATCAAGAACTGATGCTGAGGGCACAAGATGAAGCAAGGTTCCTGAGAGCGCTCTATTACTTCCACCTGTTACAAATGTGGCGGGAGGTTCCGTTAAGAACACCGGAAAACATGATCACTTTTGCCATTCCAAAAAGTAGTAGGGAGGAAGTCTATGCTTTTATTGAAGATGATCTGACTTCAATCGTTACCAGCAACCACTTGCCAGAAATGTATTCAAATAAAGAAAATGAGGAAATTGGAAGGGCGACAATAGGAGCTGCAAAGGCCTTACTTGGGAAGGTGTATCTGTATCAGAAGAAATACACAGAGGCAGCTAAATTCCTTAAGGAAGTGATAGATATGCCTTACAGCTTGGTGCCTGATCCCGAATATATATGGCATATCAATAACCAGAACAATGCAATTGCCAACGAGAATATATTTGAAGTACAGTTTGATAGTCATGTGGGAGGTGTCAACTTCTGGTTTGATGACGGCGTACAGGCAAGTGAAGGGCAGCAGCGTGTACAGTTCTTGGAAAATATGGCAGGAGGATATTACAACCTGTTCCCAACACAGCCATTGATAGATTTGTACCAAAGTGAGTCAGGCGACAAGCGATTTAAGGCATTTATTAGGATGCCGGGAGATAGCATCGCATGGAGTGAGGAAGTTTATACAGGATTAGGCCCTGTAATCAGGAAAGGAATCAGTACCAAACCCACTGTAACAGGGGGCAATGATGAGAACTTCCCCCTTATCAGGCTCGCAGATGTTTACCTGATGTATGCAGAAGCTTTGCTGAATGGCGCTGGGGCTGAATCGGATGCAGTCACCTATATTGATATGGTGAGGGAAAGGGCATTTGGCAATAGCTTTGTATCCATAGCTGATCGTAAAACTGCTACAGGAAAACCTCTGATAACGCTACTGAAAGAGGAAAGAAGCAAGGAGCTAGCATTTGAAGCACATCGTTTCAATGATTTGCGGAGATGGGGAGATCTGGAGACAGCTTTGGGAGACCGTTACAAGGCAAGAGGCGAGTTTTACCCTATACCAGTACAGGAAGTGGATAAGTCTGGTGGTATTCTGCTGCAAGACCCTAATTATAATTAGTTGTTGTGTTTGAATATTGAAAACGAAGAATTGGCTACTCCATTGGGGTAGCTTTTCTTTTTACTGCTTTACAAAAAAAATGAAATCAAACCCTAAATAGAATCAGATAGATGAAAAAAATATTAGTATTGGTACTTTCCGTGATCTGTATTTCAGCTTCTTTAGCTCAGACACCGCTGTTTGAATACAAAGTGAAACCTTTCCATGAGCAGGAAGATTCGGAAATACATGGAGAGGCAAGAATCGTGGAGCTTTCAGGTAAAAAAGCCTACAACCTGACCAGTATCCATAGTCGATTGGTTTTTCCAAAACATACCCTGAATGAAGAGAAAGGTTCCCTCAACTTGTGGTTTTTTCCATTGGAAGATCTCTCTCCAGCCTACAGGGGCTACCGCATGGATATGAACAACAAGTATTATTTCAGTTTTTCCCTTTTGTCTGACTATGCCCAAAATCCTAATAATATTGATGAAGCCAACTTTGCCCTCAGTTTTGCCAGGGATTGGCATCCACAGTTTTATGCCAAATTCTACAAGGGAACACTATTCCCGACAAGGGTAGATCCTCCCCAGAAAGGCTTTGTTACTTCCGAGCATTTTCTATTCGAAAAAAACAGATGGTACCAGATTACCCTTACTTGGGACAAAAAGAAAAACGAGTTGCGCTTGTATGCCAATGGTATCTTGATTGGGACGGAAGACAGTACCAATAGCGGGTTCTATTATGACCAGATCAATGATCAATTGTATGTCAATAACAATGCGTTGGCTTTGGGTGATTATTCCTTTTATGAAGAGGTGTTAAGTCCTAAAAAAATAAGTGCATTATATAAGACAAATCTCCCCGATTTTGATGCGCAATACCATCAGCATTTATTGGACGTATTTGCCGGAGGTAAAATCGAAGACTTTGAATTTGGTATAAACGAGGAGTGGCAGGAAAAATTAAACCTGAGCTTGAAGGAGCCGCAACATCTGGACTTGTTTCATGTTCAAGGTTATACAGATGCACCGTCGATTACGGAGGAAGGGTTGCTGATCGAAACGCCTTTTCTGGATCAGTGTGCAGCCACGCTTGACAGCCAAGTGTATGTCTGGTCAAAAGATATCTTTGAAGGTGATTTGTATGTGGAGTATGAGTTTAAGTCATTAAGACCCGGCGGGTTAAGCCTTTTGATGGTACAGGCCGCAGGCATGCAGCGGGAAGATGTGTTGAAGGATTATCCGCTGAGAACAAATGGTAACTTCAGGACGGCGATTGGTGAAGATGTCAGGAATTATCATTGGGAATATTACAGGGAAATGAATGATGTACGGAATGATATTGCTTCTGGTGGATTGACCAAAAACCCCTACTATTTACCGCTTGACTATGGAACGTTTGACAAGCCTTTTGAGAATTACAAATGGCATAAGTTGCAGTTTCTTCAGCAGGGTAATAAACTGGTGGGAGCCATAGATGGCAAAATCATCGTGGAAGCTGAAGACTCATACTTAACAAATAGTGGTGGGGTTTACAATTTTGGTCATATCGTGATCCGATGTATGGTCAGGACAAAACTACTGGTAAGAAACCTGAAGGTTTATAACAGGAATACGGAGGTGAAAGTGATTGAATCCAAAAGTATGTAGCCTTTGTATTTCCGTTGAATGCAAAAACTCCTGCAAGTGATTTCAATTTGCAGGAGTTTTCAATGGTAGAGATGCTTGAATTTATTTGATAATGAGTCTTTATTAGTTAACGTGAGTTATGGATTAAAATACCTCTGTTTTGCCTATTTCGATGGGATGAATCCCATCGCTATTGTATATCACCCTTTCAGGGTGTGTTTACCTGTCCTGAAAGGACAAAATATATCAGCGATGGGTTTGAACCCATCGGTAAGGGACATTCTAATCCATAATTCACGTTAGTTAGTAAGCACACTTTCAGCTTCAACGGGCTGCTCTGATAGCTCTAACGCCAGTTCCTCTTCTCGCGCCTTGAATGGCTCCCACCATGTTTTTTTCAGGATAAAGGAAGTCAGACAGGTTAGTACAAGAGACAGGAAGAAATTCCGCCACTCCATCAGCACCATAAAGATGGGGGTAGCCACCAAAACGGTTTGCCACAAAATACCGACTCCGACATTGAACATGTCCCGCTTGAAATGGGTATTGGCTTTTAGGTTTGGATAAGAAGCCTCTAGCTCCTGATGGATTGGTTGCCAGAACCCCCAAGGTCTTACATTGAAGTAAAAACGTTTCAATGTTTCCATATCAGTAGGTGGCGAGGTATAGGTCCCAACAATGCACCCCACAAATGAAATCAGGAGCAGGAGCGGGAAATAGTACAGTTCGAGCGTTTGCTGAAACACCAATGGAAATACCAATGCAGCTAACGTACCGGATGCCATTCCCCAGAAATATCCGCCGCCATTAAATCGCCACCAGTACCACTTCAGTACATTGGATGCGATATAGCCACCATAAAGGGCAGAAACTACCCATTGCAGCACGGCATTGACATCTTTGGCAAAGAAACCGAAAATGGTACTGACCACCACAAGTATAATACCGATTGCATAGCTGATAAGTGTGACTTTTTTCTGAGTAGCTTGTGGGTTAATGTATTTAAGGTAAAGGTCATTGATAATATAAGCCTGTCCAGCGTTGAGTGTTCCGGCAAAAGTGGAATTAAAGGCTGCCAATAGTCCAGCCAGTAACATCCCTGTAAGCCCTACCGGAATAAACTGTTCCATGGCAGCGGGAAGAAGCTGTTCAAAATCCAACCTTCCGCCTACATACAGATTTAACTGATCAAAATACAGAAGTCCCAATACGACAAAACCCGTGATCATCATATAGCGGGCAGGAATCAGGATCAGGGAAACCGATCCGCTCATCAGGGAAGCTTCTTTCGCATTCTTTGACGCCAGAATTTTTTGCATATCATACGTTGGAGCAGGACCTGCAGCACTAGAAAGAATCCCTTTGAAAAGAGTCAGTGAAAAGAACACAGTAAAGAGAGAAAATCCGTCTGTAGCAATTTTATCATTGGCTTCCTGCACAATGCCATGCCAGTCCATTTCGAGTTCCCATCCGAATAAAGGAGACATCCATCCTTCCGGCACCACCAGTGTCTGCTCACCCAAAGTACTCATGGCAATGGCAGCGACAATAATAGAGGAAACAGTCATGATGATGTATTGGACGATGTCGGTCCATACAATACTGACCATCCCGCCGAGTATGGCATAGAACATGGCAAATAGGGTCAGGCAAATACCGTAAAAATGCGGTACATACTGTGATGATACTTCAAATGGAATGTATTGTGACACATATTCCCAAGGAATAAATATCTCGATGAATTTCCCTACTCCTATAAAGCCGTATGCCAGCATGCCAATACAGCCAATCAGTGCAAAGATGACGACCACCATATGGGAGAGTCGTGCTTCACGGCTGTTCCCGAACCGTGTTTTGATCCACTCTGCGCCAGTCGTGACATTGGAGCGCCTGAGCCAAGCCGACAAGAACACCATCAGGAAAATCTGGTTGAATACAGGCCACAGCCAGGGGATCCAGATACTCTTGAGTCCGTAGACAAACCCGATAGCCACCAGCCACATAGTGCCTGAGATGTCAAACATGCCGGAAGCGTTTGAAAGCCCCAACAGATACCAGGGCAGCTTGTTGCCCCCCAGCAAGTATTCACCTTTACTTTTTTGCGCCCGTTTTTTCATCACCAGCCCGATTACCACCGTGGCGATCAGGTAAAGGGCAATAATGCATATATCAATGATTCCTAGTTTCACAATCCTGTTGGTTTATAAATAAAAGACCTGTTTAAAGCATACAGCATTGAGGCTGTACACCAGACGTGTTTCGGTTGGGTAAATATTTGTATTGTACAGGCAATAAGGGGGGGCAAATCGTTTTATAAGGAGCGAATTTGCAGTGGCCCCAAAAGCGCAAAAATCGCGGTGGGCAGGAATGAGGACATCCCTTCAGAATGTGCGGATTCATATTCAGATTGGCGCAGTAAGCCAGCAGAAGACTTCCCTGCTTTTTCAAAGCATCCTATTTTTAGGCTGAACCAATTTTTACACAAAGCGAAGTCTCTTCCGCTTATGGATACAGACTCTCTTATATTTTTAGATCTCAGATGAAAATACTCAAAACAATAGGACTGCTCCTGCTGCTGACATTTGGCGGCGCAAGTATTGCCCAGACACCCTTAGTTGTATGGGAATGGGACGAGAATGGATTGCCTTCCCTTGATTATCAGGGGGCATATCCTTTTAAGGTGGAGTTGTCAAAACAGGCGACCAGCATGACCACAGACCCTTATTTTGCGCTGGGCAATTACCGGATGCTGCTCTTTGCCCATGTCAGCGGAACATACCAGTTGCTGACGGCTGAGAGAAGCTGGGGAAGGCTGAATCAGGGTGACAGCATCAACACAGGGGTAAGCGGCGCTTACCTAAAGCTAGGAAAGAAACGGGTGGCCCTGACCGGTCCCAACTCGTTGGCTGAAAACAGAAGCCAAACAGCCGTTAAAACAGGAGTAGGGTATATGTCTTATCGTTATCAGATGAATAAAAACCTGTCTGTGAAGCGTACTATCAAGGTGGCCCCTTCCCAAAGCTATGATGGTGGCCTGCCCGCCTTTCTGGTAGAAGTAGAAATAGAAAATTCAGGAAAACGCAAAGAGAAGGTAGACTACCATGAGTTTGTAAGAGCCAGTTATGAAATGAATTATCAGCAGCGGTCAGCTAAAAAAGTGGATTACCGCGCTGATGTGAAACAGGTGTCTGCAAACTTGATCAAAGCGGATATGATCGCGGAAACGGAAGTCCCTTTTCTTTGGAAGGATCGAGAGACAGCAGCAGAATATGAGGGTTACCCTCCTTCACTGTTTATCAGTTCACTGGAAGTCAATGGTACTGTGACCTCTTACCCTGATGCATCAGGGAAACCATTATTGGATGCTTCGGTTGAGGTTACCCTAAAACCTGCTGAGAAAAAGACTGTTTATTTTGTGGTGGGAATCGAAGCCACTGGAGATGTGGCACAGATCAAGCAAATGATTGAAAAGCTGCAGCAGGACGATGTAGCCAACAGTTTTGCTTCAGCATGGAAAAATGTGTTACCACTATTTGAAGCTGAAAAAGATGATCGATTGAGAATGGAGTTGATCTGGGATGCCCATACGCTCGAAGCCATGTCCATGTATTCGGGTTATTTTCAGGAAACCAAAACCCCGCAAGGAAGTGCCTATGATTATTATTGGGGACTGCATGGTGGTATCCGTGACCACTTGCAGCACATGTTGCCCATGTGTTATTACAACCCTGAAGTAGCCAAATCAGCCTTGCGTTATTGCCTGAAAAAGGTAACACCAAGAGGGGAAGCCCCAATTTCGGAAAAAGGGATCGGTTACCAGACCGATGAAGCGTATAAGCAGAGTGACAACCAACTGTTTCTCTTGAACTCTCTCAATGAGTACCTGCGCATTACAGGAGACTATGCTTTTCTAATGGAAGACATCGCCTATTACCCTTTGGAGGCCAAAACTTCTGGCACAGTGCTGGACCATATCGAGATGATGCACCTCTTTCTGCGTGACGAGATCAGCGTCGGTCCAAGGGGATTGGTCCGTCTCCTGAACTCTGACTGGAATGATGACATTCATTTTGTACTGGCGGAAAAACCTTACAACCGAATGTACTTTGATTCTGAATCCATGCTCAATTCTACCATGCTTGTGAAAGTGTATGGTGATATGCTGCGCGAACTGGAAAAGGCGAAAAAGGTAGAGAAAGATATCCCAATGATAGAAGTTGACCGACTGCTGGAAAGTATTACCTATCAGCGTAAAACCATGCTGGAAAATGTGATGAAAGACTGGGGGGGTGCCACATATCTACGCCGTTTTTACTGGATTGATGAATCAGTAGGACATGACAAGATTTACCTTTGGCCACAGGCGTTTGCCCTGCAAATTCCGGAAGTATCCATAGAGAAAAAACAAGCACTCTTACAGGAAGTGGAAGAGAAGCTGATCAAGCCAGAAAAAGTAGGCGCAAGGCTGATGGAAGGCAACTTCCCACTGAAGAGGGGAGAGCATTATGCAGAAATTGGCTGCGGGGAAAACGGTGGCTGCTGGTATTCTCCTTTTGGGCAGCTCGTAATCGGAACGGCAGAAGTAGATATAGACAAAGCATGGCAGTTTTTTGAGCGCACCACTTTCAGGCATATTTCAAGTCAATACCCTGATCTTTGGATCGGGCAATGGACTTCTTCAGATTATGTGAACTCCTCCCTGACTTCAGCTTACCCGGGGCACTCTCAGAATATGGTCTACAATGCACATCCGCATGCTTATCAGCTTTATATGTATTATCTGCTGAAAGAAAAGGAAAGTACAAAACAATAACAGTTACGGAAAAAGAGCCTTGCGAACCAAGGCTCTTTTTTATCAGACAACCGGATTGATTGGACTGGCCGCCAAATCACCTGCTTGACAGCCAGGTAACCACTGCCTTAAGTCTGTCTCCTTGTGTACATGGTCAGGTTGGGTTACTTTGGCTCCATCTGCAAAATAAATGACAGTCATTACTTCACGCATGCGGTTACCAATGTTACCAGGAGCATAATGCATGGTCCACCCATAATGGAAGGTAGCATCTCCGGCACAAATTGATTTGAGATCTGAAATAGAATATGCATTGTGGTGGACCAATTCGTCGAAATAGTGGTTTGATTGATCAGAGATGGCGATTTGTTCTTTGTTTTCGTGGCGATGTGAGCCTGAGGCAAATTGAAGAATGCCCATAGATTCATTCAAATCCACAAGTGGCATCCACATGGTAAGCGTTTTATCCGTGTCCAATGGCCAATAATACTGGTCTTGGTGCCAAGGGGTTGGACCTCCGCCCGCCTCTTTAAATAATGCCTGATCGTGATAGATCCTTACTTTTTCAACTCCCAGCAGTTTGGCGGCAATTCCTGCAAACCGCTTAGCCATTACAAACTGCCTAATCACTTCGTTTGATCTCCAAAGGTTCATGATCTGTAAAAATGCTTTGCCATAAGTGTCCCGTTCCTGCAAAGGCTTGAAGTCTTTTTGTCGTTGGGAGACTTCAGCTTGTATAGCTTTTCTATAGGGCTGTAAATCATCCTGTCCCATGATGTTGTCCAACTTTACCCAACCGTTTTCATGAAACTGTTCAACCGTTTCAGTGGAGAGAAAAAAGGGGGTATCAAGAATAGATCTCGTTTCAGTATTGTCCATCTCTAATGTAGTTAATAGGTAATCAAATGATGAATAGAGGGAAAATAATCAGGAGATGAAATACTTGAAATAAAGCCATGAAATTCAGGTGATTCCTCTACCTAATTAAGTGAAATAGAGCAAAGGTGAAGGGCAACGATTGAATTTTAAACGCTTCAGAATAGGAGATGTAATACTGGACGGAAATAGGGAATTCTTCCAAAAAGGTGGACGTATAATTTTAATGCTTACCAAGATAAGGAGGAAGTAGCTTTTTAAATCCAAATAATTAAAATTCATTTCTTCAACAGAATTATTCATTAAGCATTTCTAGCATGCAGGATTTTAAATTATACTATCGGGTAATCATTTTTTTGCTAACCACTGTCATTTTTTTGCAGGGTAATAAGCTCTTTGCTCAAACACAAATTTCAAATGATATAGATGTACTGAAGTTGCATCTTATAGAAACAATTTTGTCAGAGCCGGCACAGGAAAAGCAGATTGAAGCATTGAAAGAAAGGTTGCAGGAAAGTGGGAGTTTCTCAGATATCGACTATACCAATCGGCAGCGGAGTGCCTGGCCAGTCAGGGACCATTTAGACCGGCTATTATTGTTTGCCAAAGTGTACCGAACAGAGGGAAGCCCTTATTATCAGCATCCGTCCTGTTCCGACCAGATTCAACTAATGCTTAATTATTGGCTAGACCATGTGGATAATTATCCGAATTGGTACAATGTCAAGATTTACGTCCCTAAAATTCTCTCTGCTATCACAGTGCTAATGCAGGAGGAGTTGAGCGAAACCCAAATCTACAAGATCAACCTGTTGCTTGACAAAGCAACCATGGAAAATATGACGGGACAGAATAAGGTTTGGGCAGCTGGAATTGCGGTTAACAAAGGAGTCATCCGTTTAGATAAAGACCTAATCCAAACGGGTGTCAAGGCCATTGAAGAGGAAATTACGCTTGGTAAAGAGGAAGGAATTCAATTTGATTACTCTTACCACCAACACGGACCACAAATGCAGATGGGCACCTATGGTGTTTCTTTTACTCAGGAATTGGCTTTCTGGATAAAGGTTTTACAGGGAACAACCTTTGATTTTTCGGAAGAAAAGAAAGCAATTGTCAGGGACTTTTTTGGTAATGGTTTGCGGTGGGTGATCTATCAGGATCAAATGGATGTGACGGCTTTGGGAAGGCAACAGTTTCATGATTTTCAGTTTGAAAAAACCAACCGTTTCAAACGTGCTTTTCAAATGCTGTTCTCTGCCGATACTGCTTTTGCCCATCAGTTTCCGGACTTTAATATTACAAAAGGGAACAAGTATTTCTGGCATTCTGACTTTATGGTTCACCGTACGAGTGACTACTACACTTCACTCAAAATGGTGTCGGAAAGGATTATCGGTTCGGAGTCCGGAAATGGGGATAACGTCAAAGGGTATTACCTTTCAGATGGTGCGACCTATTTTTATAGAAAAGGAGATGAATACCTGAATGTCTTCCCTTTTTGGGATTGGAACAAAATACCAGGTACCACCACGCTGCAGCATCAGCATGATCTTCCAACCATAGATTGGGGAAGTTACCGTGTGGATTTTCCATTTGCGGGAGGTGTAAGCAATGGTGAAATAGGAGTGGCAGCTTTTCAATACGACAGGGATAGCCTGAACGCCAAGAAAGCTTATTTTTATTTTGACAGTGCCTTTGTATTTCTTGGAACAGACATCCGGTCTGAGCGTAACGGACAGGTGCTGACAACCGTCAATCAATCGCTGCTACATAAAAAAGGATTAAAACGCATAAAGAACTCAAACGGGCAAGCTATACTTCATGATGGGTTTGGCTATTTTTTTCCAAAAGACCAACCTGTTCATTTAGCAGCGAAAAAGGTAAAAGGCCGATACAGTAACTATGCTTTAAGTCAGTCAAGTGAAATCCTGAAAGCAAAAACTTTCCTCCTTTACTTGGATCATGGTCAGCATCCTGCCAGTCAGGCGTACCGCTACATGGTGTTTCCGGATTGCTTCACAAAAGAAGAGTTATCTAAAAGAGCAAATCAGTACCATATTTTGCAGAATGATAGTCTTTTGCAGTCAGTAGTCAATACAAAAACTCAAGCAATAGCGATGGTATTTCATCAGGCTGGGAAGTTGAAATATGCAGATAAGCTGGGAATAGAAGTCATACAACCTTGTATTGTATTACTTGAAAATGGAAAGGAAAATTTAAGGCTGCATTTGTCAGACCCTACACAGAAACTGGAATTGCTGACGGTAATGCTGGACGGGCATTACAGCACATCAGATATAGAAGCAGTTTACCAGCCTAAAGAAGACTATACCATATTGAAAATTAAATTACCAAACGCTGGCTTTACAGGTACAACAACAAGTATTGCATTAGATAAGATACCTACTGCTTATCAGGAAAATTAAAGGTATTGATCAATCTATTTTGAAACTATTTGATATACAGCATAAAGTAATCGTCATCACTGGCAGAGGTGGTGCATTGGGAAAAGGCATAGCCAAAGGTTTATTGGAGTCAGGAGCTCAGGTCGTGATTTTGAGTAGAAGCCAAACCACTGTTGACAGTGCATAGGCTGCTTTTGGAGATAAGGTAATGGGAATTGTCTATGATGTATTGGATGAATCGTTCCTGAAAAATGCCTGAGACCAGATCAAAGCAACTGGGGAAGAATAGATGTACTGCTCAATGCGACAGGTGGTAATATGCCCTATGGGAATATTTATTGGTTATGTTCTAACACTTCCAAATTTGTGACAGAATTATCAGTGTAATTAGTGGGAGATAGGCTTATCTCTACGTCTTACATTCTTGCAGGTTATTGTTTTAAATATTAATAACATAGTATGTATCTCTTTAGAAGAATCATGATAGGGCTAATTCTAAGCCTAATTCATATAAGTGTTCAGGCTCAGGGCAAACCCAATGTGCTTTTCATTGCCATTGATGATCTGAACGACTACATCAACTGTATGAATGGCGCAATTAACATCCCGACACCGAATATAGACAGACTAGCCCGACAGGGAACTCTGTTTACCAATGCTCATTGTCAGGCACCTATTTGTGGTCCTTCCAGGGCAAGTATTATGACAGGACTCTATCCATCGAGCAGCGGTAACTATTTGCATATGGAAGATCAGGATATCAGAAAATCCAATGAGCTTACCAGTAAGGCTGTTTTTATGCCTGACTTTTTTGAGGCGAATGGGTACAAAACCATGGGTGTTGGGAAAATTTATCATAATGGAGATGATGCAAACACTTTTCAGGAATATGGTGGGAAGTTTTCGTGGATGGGACCCAAGCCTCAAGAAAGAATTCATTATGATCCTTACAAAATGGAGGGAAAAAGAGGGTATACAGGAACTGATTGGGGGATATATCCTGAACATGACAGTCTAATGACTGATTATAAAAGTGCAGAATGGACAGTAGAAAGACTTCAGGAACATCACCCGAAACCATTCTTCTTGGCAGTGGGATTTGTCAGGCCGCATGTGCCGTGGCATGCACCAAAAAAGTGGTTTGAGAAATTCCCGTTAGACAGTATTCAGACGCCTCCCTATCTGCCAGATGATTTTGAAGACATTCCCCCCTTTGCTCAGATAGTAACTGATGTTCCTGCCATGCCTACCACTGAGGAACTGATCCAATCAGACCAGTGGAAAAATGTGATTCAAGCTTATATGGCCTGTGTCGCATTTGTGGATGCGCAGGTGGGAAAGGTACTCGATGCGTTAGAAACCTCTGACTATGCTAACAATACCATTGTCGTATTGTGGTCCGATCATGGCTACCATCTCGGTGAAAAAAACAGGTTTGCCAAACAGGCGCTATGGGAAAGAGACACCCGGGCAGTTCTGATTTTAAAAGGAATCAAATCTAGTGAAGGAGTCAAGTGTGATCGACCTGTAGAACTTCTGGATATCTATCCTACTTTGACTGATATGTGTAGCTTACCGCCGTATCCGTTGGCTGAGGGACATTCATTAAGAGAATGGATAGAAGGTAAAACGCCTAAATGGTCCCACCCAGCCATCACCTTCGACGGGAAAGGCAATATCTCCATAAGAAGTGAACGTTACCGACTGATTCAGTACGAGGATCAGTCTCTGGAATTATACGACTTGCTAAATGATGCGAATGAATGGAGTAATCTGGCGGATCAACCAGAGTTCCAGCATACGGTAAGTGAATTAAAAAAATACATTCCAGTTATTTGGGCAGATTTATCTGAATACTCAAAACTTTACTCTAATGAGTATTTCAGTGGTAAGTCCAATGGAGAATAATCAACAAATGGCTAATTAGTTTGAATTATGAGGTTATAATTAGATGACACGATTTTTAAATACTAATTCAATTATCGAAGGCTTAGAAATGCTATTTTTTTACACTAAAAAGAATCAAATTTGAACAAGTCAGGTTGGGTATAGAGATTGGAGGTGTATGGTTTGTATTATCAGCATTACTCAAAAAATAATATAAACAAGTATTGAATTGGAATAGAGATTTCCTACTCTAATCCTTTCTCATATTATGAGGTACTAAATGATGTTACCCTGTTCAACCCTTTCAGGGTTATGATATATTGATTGCTGTAAAATCCAGATTGCCATCTGGAGCTAATATGGTTTGTTTCCTTCGGAAACGGTGTTTTCTGTATGAAAAAATAATCCCGAAGGGATTGAACAATCGTAGCCTTAGGCATAAGTAAATTACATTTATCCAACTCCAAAGGAGTTGAACCTATAAACCATCGATGAGTTTAAAACTTCCGATTTCAATTATACCTCTGCTTAATAGTTTATTAAATTTTTGATATAATGTTAAATCGAAAGGGTATAAGTTTGAATGATGATAGCTGAGTATTGATTCAGAACAAAGTAAATTAGAATCATACTTAATGAAATCTTATTAAAAAGATATATCTATGAATAAAAAGCAATTACCGCAAATGCATAATGTCGGAATTGTGGTGGAATCCCTCGATAATGCCATATCTTTTTTCACAGAAATAGGCTTATGTCTAGAAGGGAGATCGACTATCGAAGGAGAGTGGTCTGGACGAGTTACTGGGTTGGATTCTCAACAAGTAGAAATTGCTATGATGGTAACACCTGACGGAAATAGTCGAATTGAACTTTCAAGATTTTTACAGCCAGCTACTACTTCTGATCACAGGAGTGCACCTGTTAATGCCCTGGGTTATTTACGTGTAATGTTTACTGTTGAAAATATAGATGAATTGGTGTTAAGGCTTACTAAACAAGGGGCAAAACTTATTGGAGATATAGTCAATTATGAAAACATGTATCGTCTATGTTATATACGAGGAGTTGAAGGTATTCTTATTGGTCTCGCAGAAGAAATTAGACAATAACACCTACAAGTAATAGCTTGATATATATACGATTACTGATAGTGTAGCCTTTTATAATAAAGCTAATAGTGTAACCTACTTTAACATTAATGTGTCCTATGGATAAACTTTAAACTATGTCCATAAAAGCACTTACTTTTTTTGCATTAGCCTGTATATTCTCATTCACTGCTTGTCAACCAAAAAATCAGGGTACAGTAGATTTTTCAGACCCTGAACTCTCTGGTAAAATTGAAAGTTTAGCTGACAGCATTTTTTCTGAAAAAGCACTTTTTGGCGATTTTATATTTGCTGTGGTCAATGAGAATGGACTTGTGTATTCTTTTGCTTTGAATCTTGATATTCAGGCAGGTAAACCAACAACACTCAATAACAATTCACCCATCTATATCGCTTCTCATACCAAGTCATTCACTGGGACCATGATGAAAATTTTGGAGGAGCAAAATAAACTCTCTTTGGATAGTTCACTCGCATTTTACATTCCGGAATTGGTATTTGATAATCGTATGGATACCAAGAATATTAATGTAAAGGCATTACTGAATCATACGCATGGTACTTTCAGTACACGTCTGACATGGAAAACAGCTTTCTTGGGCTATCAAGGAGAAAACGATGAGTTGATTAACGATTTTAATAAGGATTTCCAGCTAGATACAAGCCATGTGTTTAGGTATTCTAATGTTGGCCCAATCGTTTCGAGTATGATCGTAGACCGAACTTGCGAGCGTTCATGGAAGGACGTAATGAAAAGAGAGATTTTTGATCCATTAGAAATGACCAATACAAGTGCCTATGTAACGGATTTTGCATTCGATCAAATTCGACCTTCAGTCTTAGGCACTACGGAGCTAGGAATTGTAGAAGAAGACTTCTACAAGACTGATGTTACCATGCATGCTTCCGGAGGAGTTATTTCGACTGTAAATGACCTTTCAAGGTGGTTAAGTGCTAATATCAGGCAGGATGATAAATTGATGAAAAAAAGTTCATGGGCTGATTTACACCAATCGACTACTGCACAGGATAGGAGATACTTTACCTATCACCGAAGCGGTTATTCTCTGGGGTGGGACATTGCAGAATATCAAAATAAAAGAATACTGACTCGGTTTGGAGGATTGGCAGGTATCAGTTTTCATATTTCATTTATGCCTGAGCATCAAATAGGAATCATTGCCCTTTCAACAGACAACCGTGCTTCGCTGCTTCCTCACCTAATAGCTAATTATGCTTATAACCATATCAATAACCAAAATGCTGACAGTATTTTTCAAATAGAATACAGCAAGTTCGATGAGTATTTTGAGAAGGTGAATAACGAACAATATCCAAAGCAGGAAGGACTATTGAAGAAAGATGATTCTAATAAACTAATAGCTGGAATCTATCAGAACTCTTTAGATTGGCCGGATATAAAAATTTCTCAAGAGCAGGATCATTATCAATTTGAGTGGGGTGTTCTGAATGGGAAGGTATATCGGAAAGATGAGCATCAGTATTTAGCATCCTTGGGAGTGCTAATCAGAAACTTTGAAGTTAGGAATGACACATTGCTAACAGGTTCTCTTATTTATCTAAAAAAAGACTGAGACTTATATAGCAGCACTATCATTTATGGCTACTTGCTAGAAGTTAGCACATGGTTTTCTAAAGGAAGTTTAGCTTTCTAAGCCAGACCTCATGGGTTTGGCTTTTTTTTAAGCAAGTATTGAATTGGAATTGAGATTTTCTATGCTAAACCTTTCAGGGTTATGATATAATCAACACTGTATAGTCCGGATTGCCATCCGGAGCTAATATGGTTTGTTTTCTTCGGAAACAGTGATTGCTGTAAGAGAAAAAATCCCAAAGGGATTCAATAATGGTAGCCGTAGGCAAAAGCCTATGGTATAAGTAAATCCACAACTCCAAAGGAGTTGAACCAATAAATCATTGAAGCGTTAAAAACTTCCGATTTCAATGATACATCTGCTTATGTCTAATCGACCATACCTAATCATATTTTGAAGGGTTTAAGAGGTTAGAAAGGGGAGACGTTAAATGGTTCTAGTTTAGTAACTATTGGATTAGTACTATATTGAGGAGGAAAAATAATCGAACAAAGTAACATTAAACCATAGCTACTAATTAATTATAACTATTTATAAACTGAACTATGAAATACATACTTCTAGCACTGGTATTGATAACTTCATTTACTGCCTTTGCTCAACCAACAATAAGTATCACCTTTGATGATGGTAATACATCAAACCAAGCCAATTACAATTTTGAAGAATGGAATAGCATGATTTTGAATGCTTTGGATAGTGCCAAAATCAAGACTGTATTTTTTGTCAAAACCGATAATAAATCAACGGATAAGGGAAAGTATTTATTAGAGACATGGAATAACAAAGGACACCTTATAGCTAACCACACCTCCTCTCATCCCAATTTCAATAGAGATGATATTAATGCTGAAGACTTTAGAGTCCAGCTTTTAAAAGCTGATTCATTGATCAGTACCTATAGCAATTACGTTAAGCTATTCAGGTTTCCATACTTGAAGGAAGGCAATACAGCTACAGAAGTTGATAGCATTAGGCAGATCATGAAGTATTATGGTTATCAAAACGGATACGTTACCATTGATGCCTCGGATTGGTATATAGACAGCAGATTGCGAAAGCGATTAAATCAAAACCCTCAAGCTGATATCGAAGGATTCAAGGAATTTTATTTAGAACACCTTTTTGAGCGTGCTAGCTACTATGAGAATTTGTCTTTTGAATTGACAGGAAGACATATCAATCATACGCTACTTCTCCATCACAACCTTGCAGCAGCACTTTTTTTAGATGACTTAATTGACATGTTTAAGTCTAAAGGTTGGAATGTGGTTTCAGCAAGTGAGGCATTCAAAGACCCTATTTTTAAACAGACACCTCACTATGCTGGTGAAAGCCTAATTTGGGCTTTAGCAAAAGATTCGGGTAAATATGAAGGTGAACTTAGATATCCCGCAGAAGACAGCCGATACGAAAAGGAACGAATGGATGAGCTAGGACTATAAAGGTGATGCAGTTGTATAAAATGAGGGGAAGAAATTCGTTTGAATTAAACTTTATCACGGTTAGTATTCACCAAATTAACAATACTCTTGGTATTTTCTGAATGTAGTCGAAGGGATTAAAATATCGCTTTTTCAGGGCTGATTTACATATCTTTCTTTACGATGAGGGATACCCATTGCTGTTTTATAAAGTCCTTTCGGAACAAAAGTCCTGAAGGGTAGGGTGTCCAAAGGCATAAAAAAAACTCTTGCCATTTTTGTGTTGAACTGAAAATAAAATTTTCGCACAAAATACGGAAAGAGTTTATGTCGGTAAACATACAGCAAAAACAGCTACAGGACAAGTTTAATCACCGTTACACGGTTAAGAAGTTACGCGGAAGGGTCTGTGCACTGGAAAAAAGCAGAGGGAGTTGGAAGGGGAAATATCAGAATAGCCAACAGTTGCTCAAGGCATTGGAAAGAGAGAACAAGCAGTTGCGGCAACAGCTGTCATCTGTAGGTCCTCCAGCTGAGCACTCGCTCCCCATAGCTGGACATAAGTACAATGTCTTGATGGTGAGTATCTGTATACACCTCTATGTAGTGGGCGGCTGCAGCTTTCGGGGTGTGGTTTCTTGTCTGCAATATTTGAATAGTGCACTGGGCTGGCACTTGACCAGCCTTCCAAGCAAGAGCGCAGTCGAGACTTGGGTCAAGAAGCTGGGGTATTTTTCTTTCAATCAAGGAGAAGGCCGTTTTACCGACAAGGAGTATGCCCTGATTGTGGATGAATGCATGACCATTGGTGATGAACGGATGCTGATGGTACTGGGCGTGGAGGCAGAAAATACCACAGCAGAGGTACTTACGACCGCTGATGCGGATGTACTTCACATAGAAGTACAGAAATCCTGGAAGGCTGACCAGATCAAGCGTGTGCTGAAGGAGGTGGCCCAGACACAAGGCAAGGCACCTAAGTACGTCATCAGCGACTCGAACAACAATTTGGTCGCAGGTATCAAGGCTGCGGAACTTTGCCGAGTCAAGGATGTTGGTCACCAGCTGGCGCTACTGGCAGAAAGGTGCTACAAGAAAGATGATCGATATATCGCCTTCATGAAGTCGTTGGGAGCCTGCACCCACAAAAACATTATGAAGCCTGTGGCTTACCTATTGCCGCCAAGGCAGCGTGACCACTCCCGCTTCCTAAATCTGACGCCCACTATCGATTGGGTGTTGGCGATACAAAAAAAATATTCCACCCTAACCCGGGAAGAACAGGAATGCTTTGCCTTCCTGCAGGAACATAACGAGATTGTCAAGGAGTTGGAAACACTTGTTGTTATCACCTGCAAGATCAACAAACACCTTAAGAACAGTGGATTATCCACCGAAAGCATTGATGTGTGCCTCTCGTACTGTGAGACAGTAACACCTTATGAGAAACTGAATAAATTCATAGAAACTGTGAAAACATACCTGAAGGAAGAGGTCTCGAAACTGGAAGAGCAGGCCTGCTGGCATTGCTCTTCTGATGTTATTGAGTCTTTATTCGGCATCTTCAAGTACAGGAAGTCTCCCAATAAGCTGTATGGTGTCACCTCCTATGTGCTCTACCTGGCACTGGTAACAAGAAAACTTGCTGGCAAGGTGGTATTGGATATCGATATCAAGAGCGCTCAGGAACAGGTTTTCCTGTCCAAAATCAAGGAGTGGGAGGTTAATTACCTAAAAGAAAATCAAGTACTTAGACGTATGAAAGCACTCTCAAATTGACCGGAAGAAAATCTAATGTTTTGGACACCCTACCTGAAGGGACAAAATAGATTAGCGACGGGTTTTACCCGTTGTCATAAGAACATAGCTCCACTAGCCCTGAAAGGGCGGTATAATCGATAATTCACGTTAACTAAAAAGTGTTAATCATGATAAAGTCTATTCGCTTGCAAATAAAATAATTCAGATGTATTGTAAGACATGCACCGACAACTCACCTACCTGCAACGCCAAAAACTGGAACGCCTGTTACTGCAAAACCTTTCCCAAACTGCCATTGCTATACAGCTAGGCATACACCGCAGTACCATCAGCCGTGAACTAAAACGTAACTGTCCAGACGGTGCAACCTACTGTGCTGAAGTAGCACAAGGTGAAACGGAAGACCGCAGGCTAGAGGCACGCCATAAAAGGACTATCAAGGTGACACTTCCCCAAAAAGTTTCGCCATCACCTATTCGCTTTCCTGTAACAGATAGGCGGAACACCCGACTCCGCACTTACCTGCCCACCTTACACACCTTCTCACGTTCCATGATGCTGATGCGCCGTGACCGTGACTACCCACTTGAAAACCTGCTCAAGAAATGGCAACAACAAAAAGGTTGGTGGAAAAAGTCACATAGTCCTCTCCGTACCAAAAAATATCTACCCACTACAGTTTACAAATACTGGATCGACTTTAAACAGTGGCGCATCTCGTGGCGTACGCCTTCCCGTAAACGCAGTCACCAAAAAGGCTGGATCAATATGCGGATGGATTGTCTGGGATCTGAGACGTGGGGAACGTCTCCAATGGAATACAAACGAAAACACAATACAGCAAGCCCAAAGCCTACGGCAATAACTACAGCTAGTAGCAGTGCATTGCACCAAAAAGTACTTACTGCGAAAGTGTATTTTATAAGTACAAGCAGCTATGTAATCAACCTAATGGCTGAAGCATATACTATGCTGCGGAATTACAAAGTCAAACAATCATATTGAACTCCTTACATTGCTGCCCATTACTATTTTTTATGCTAGGTTAATCTGGATTCGCTGACAAAACAAAATACCGATCAACAAGTATAAGTCCTCCTTCCTTCTCAATAACGCTCACCCAAACCACTGTTGCATTTCTAGAAATCGGTTGGGAGAGAGCCGTTTATTCTTTTAGCAAAATAAATTTGCCTCCAAAATTTAGTTCTGTCATTCTTACAGCTCCTCTTGAACGCGAGTGATAGATAAACATTCAAAGCATTTATAAGCTGAAAAGGATTTCAAATACATCATGTAAATAACCTGCTATCACAACTCACATTATTTACTTTGACTATGTCCGATGAGATTCAGACTACCATAAACAAAAGTAAGTACACCTCCCCATTTACATTTCCCTAATAACAATCCAAGCTGCACCCTATAGGCTAATACTTCTTGCCTTTGGATAAACTCACACCGCAAAAGTAAAATCATTTCAAAACATCAATAGACAACCAACTAATTACAAAGCAAAACTTTCTTGTGCGGAAGCATTATGAAAAAACTAACCGTAGACTATACGTTTAATCTACGGTTAGTATTCGAACGCTTTGTATCTTGTCAAGTGTGAAAACATATTATACGAGACTAAACACTAAGGTAGAACAGCTGTAACAACATTTATCTTATTGTATTAAGATAAACTAATAAAAGCTTTTACACCGTGTCATATATTTGGCTAAACACGAATGGAGTATCACTCAAGTCAAACGAGTGAGGTATACACCTATATGCCAACAAAAAATTTGAACAAAATTACGAATCCATTAGATTGAAGAAATTTTTGACACAGTGCGTATATCAACCATGGTGCTTTTACCCCCTGATTTTACGGAATATATACCACTGTGCATTATATACAATTGTTATGACTAATAATTTTCAACAATGAGATATTTTTTATTCTTATCAAGCATTTTTATATGTATTTGCTGTAAAAATGAAAATCATGAAAGTATAAATAGTTCTGATAAACCTAGTTTGAATAGTATTAATTCTTCTATTAAAGAAAAGAAAATTGATCCAATAGAATCGATCAAAGATTATCTAATAGAAAACAATATTGACTCGACCTTTGAAAATTATTCATGGGGTGAAATTGAAGTATGGGATGCTTTGAGTTTTCGTTATGTTGTTAGGTATGATAAGATAGAAACAGGAGGAGTTAATAAAGGTAATTCAAATGATTCTGATACTTTTACATTAGATTCACTTGGAAATATTATAATTCAATTTCAAACAAGTGACAAAAAGGTCTTTAATGAATACTATGATTCACTTGGTGTACCAAAGTTCTTTTACAGCTCTAGAAAATTTGAAAAAATAGGTTACCGAAATAACTTTGAAATGATAAGGGTTAATACTGATTCAACATTAGATATAATTGGAATTCTTCCTGATACAAATAACTTTTTAAATACGAGCTTTTTAGGTTTTATAATGAAGAATGTTCCATCTTCTGATACCCTTGATTTCATAAATGTAAAAGATGTTACTTGGTCAAGTAATCTTCTTGATGATGACGGTTTTGGGTTTGAAGTTATTGATAATAAAATTACAAATGTACGAAAATAGTCATAACAAACTGTATGCTGCTATAGCGTTGTTAGTGATCTGGTTTCGGCAGTGGTAAACTTGATACCTCGTCAAAAAATCATATTTTTCAAGCTGAGTAGAAAAGAAGATGGCTCGCAGTCATATGATTTTTGACTATTTAGTTTTTTAGAACCTGTAGAAGTAGAGTAACGCTACATCACATACAGGGGACGTTACCAGCAACAATGAAGAAATGATTAACTCAAAAATCAAATATTGGCAAACTAAAGGTATCGCAGTAAATGTTGGTGCGAACTATGACGATATATTGATATTAGAGAAACAAATTTCATTTTCTTTTCCTGAAGATTTTAAAATATTTTACCAATCACTAAATGGATTTAAGGAAAGAGACTGGACTACTAATATGTTCTCATTATTCCCTCTAGAAAGAATAAAAGAGGAATATGAATTTGAGCAGAACGAAAAAAACTTAATCCCAATTTGCGATTACCTAATTTCTAGTCATCATCTAGGTTATATAAAAGGTGAGGAAGGTATTTTTAAAGATTATAACCAAACCGAAAGAGTCTGTAACAATCTCGTTGAGCTACTTGATTTAATCGATTCTGACTCTGAAAAAATATATTAATGAATCGAGTATATGAAGATATTGAATTCAAATTCTATGAAGTCTTAAAACACAAATTTGACATCAAAGAATTTGAACAATGGGTTTACCAAACTAAAGAGTTGGAATCTGAACTACCAGAAGAAATTTATACTGATTTAATTTCTATAAATTATAAAGACAAATATGTCCACAATGAACTAGAAAATATTATTGAGGATTTTGTTGATAATGGGAAATTTGAAATTAAACGGATTAAAAAATTTCTAAAGTCAATAATTGATAAGGATGAAAATTGTGCTGAATCAATTGAAATAACATATGACTTGTATTGTTCTGGGTATGCATTTTTACGACGACTTGGCTTAACGTACGGACTTCTTGTTTCTTGCCCACCAGCAGGGAATTATCAAAAATCTTGGGATGAAATTACTAAGGCAGAGCAGAATGAATTGTTAGAAAAGCTTTATCCAACTATTATTCAAGATGCTCAGAATGTACTTAACTGGTTCAATGAAAACAAAATAATTATTAAGGATACTATTAATGAACTTGGTTATTATGAGTACGATGATTTAAGGAACCAAGAGGAAATAGATCAAGGCGAAATTGAAGTGATCGACTTGGACAAGCAGAAAAAGAAGAAATGGAAATTTTGGAAATAAAGCTGGTAACACTATATATGAAGTCATGGCTTTGTTGTGGTGTGGTGAGGCGGTGGTTCTTCGTAGGCAGCTCGTCAAATCTGCGATTTGACTAAGTGGTAAACCGAAACTGAAACTATTTTGCTTTGAAAAACCGCTACGCCTCATATATTTAACGTTGTGGTGCATAAGATGAAACCAGTAGAATCTACATATGAAATTATTGCTTGGAAGCATTTGAACCAAAGCGTTGACGAAAAGTGGTCAAATTGGGCTGTCGACATGATGATGGTCGGATATGGAACTGAGCATTTGGTAGAACTTGCTGTAATTGAAAAACCATACAACCAATTTGAACTAAAAGAATTGACCGATAAGGTATTTGAAGAACTTAATCTTGACTATACAAATCAGGATAAAGTAGTAATTGACTATGTGACTTATTTGGCAAAGGAAGTGCTGAATGATAACAGAGATTTACTGAAAACTCTAAGAGAAATTAAGGACTTGTGTATCGTTCTTGATTACGATAGTAAAATATATGATTTCTATTCTCTCTACTTTGCTAAAGAAGATTTGAATTATGACACTGTACAATGGTATTGGAAAGGGGCAGACAGAACCAACATTGACCAAATTTGTATGGACTATTTAAAAGAATGGATAAACAAACATGAACTTGGATGAACTAATAGAAAAAGTAAATTCTAAAGATACTTTTCTCCAATTTGTCAAAGCTCTTAAAGAAGATAAGATTGAAGAAGATGAAAAGGAGAACACAAGTCCATCTTCACCTTATGGACCTGGAGCCAACGGATGGGAGAATGGAACAATTTCAACTTTTTTAGATGCTATTGAAGCGTATGGAGAGGATAGCGATTTAATTAAGGAGGAACCTAATTGGAAGAGTTTTGCACTTTTACTGTATGCTGGTAAATTTTATGAATAAGAAAATACGACACCACAACACTGTATATGAAATCATAGCCCCCTGCGGGATGCTACGTTTCATATACTAAACGTTGTGTAGTAACTACCAGTCAATTTTTTAATAAATGAATAAGGCTTTAATATATATATTTTTAATATTTCTATTATCCTGTGAAAATAATTCAAATACACAAGAACGAGAAGTTGTGTTTTCTTTTAAAAATTTAAGTGAAAGACAAAAAGAAATATGGATTGAGCTAAATGTAGATTCTAGCTTAGTTTTTTTGGGCCTCTTTATGATGACGATATGCCAGATTTGTATACAGTAGTTAGGTGTAAAACCCTTAGAGATAAAATTAACGTTACTACATTAGAAAGTCATACAGATGCTAGAGTAGATACTACTTTTGAACTAACTAAGGATACTTCTTATATTGCGATATCCTATCATTTTCTTCCAGATACTATTAAATATCAAAAATTTGATACACAAAAAAAAGATTTTGTTGATAGCTTAGTAATAGAAAAAAATAAACCCGAATTATGGGTAAAGAAAATGAAATGGTAAAAAAGAAAAAACTTGCATACAACAATATATAGAAAGAGCAGCGGGTACAGTTGTATTGGAGGCTTTAGTTATTTTGTCAATCTTCAGTTTTTAAGGAGAGTTTACTAAATTTAATCCGATTCCCATTCTTAGACCAAACGTTGTAGAGTATTAAAAAATGAAACCAACAGATAGACAAGGTCTTTTTGAAGTGATAGACAGTTTTGCAACCCGAAGCCGAAATCAATTCTATTTAATAGGGAAACTTAAAGAAGGTAAAATTGAAGAAAACTGATTCGTAAATATTCCTTTCAACTCAAGTTTATCCATGTCAGTGAGGATAAATAGTATTGAAGAAGTTGAAATGGCTTCTGAAAAAGAATCACATACATTGTTGATAGTCGATTGTGATGATGAAGCAATTGACTTATACATGGCTTTGAATGTAGGACTTGAATATTTACCTGTAACAATTGAAGGGGAAGATTAGATGGCAATTTCTAAAAAGGGCTTAAGAAAAATAGTCGTTGATAATCGGGAGTTCTATTGGAAGTTTAACGAAAAGATTTTTGTGATTTCAGAAGAGGATAAAAACAGTTTATTGTTAGTGGATTTTGGATGGTATGATGTATGGCTTTTTGTAAATGATAAAGAAAACAAATCTCCTGATTTCGAGCCTAAAAGCGTGACTCCTAAGTTTGTTAGTGAATCAATAACATACGCTTTGACTCAAGGTTGGGATAACGGAAAAATGGAAATTGAATTTAAAAACGGAGATTACAAAAAGAAATAAAAACACTCTACAACACTATGTAAAATGCATTAAAAACGCATTTTTACATTAACCGTTCTGTACAATGGATGAAAAACTCGGAAATTAATTTATGAGAATAGGAATAGTAGGCTTTAGCTCTCCACATTTTGACCAATAAAAAGCGAAGAACATCCTTAAAACAAAACTTCAGGAAGTTATTACTGATATTAACAAAAAGAAGATTGAAGTTGTTAGTGGGTATACTAATTCTGGAATTCCTAAAATTGCTTACAATATTGCGGATAGCATTGGATTGAAAACAGTTGGGTTCTCCGCTAAGAAAGCATTAACCGTTAGTTGTGGTTTATATCCTGTAAAGAAAGTAATCATTTATGGGAAGAATTTTGGAGACGAATCACAAGCATTTGTGGACTATATAGATATTCTTATAAGAATAGGTGGAGGTCCACAAAGTAGGAAAGAGGTAGCATTGTTTAGAGCAAAAAACGAGGAAAATAACCTAACAGAGCTGCTATTTGAAGAAGAAATAGAGTGGCTGGGAAAATAAGAAACTGTACACAATAAAAAATAAACAGCATTAAAACGACTGCTTATACGGAACGTTAGCTATTATTGATAAATAAAATGGAAGAGACTGACAAAAGAAGAATTTTAAATTTCCTTTCAGGTAATGTCTCTGTAAAAGAATTTGAATCTTGGCTATATAATAACTCGGAACTAGAGTCTAGACTGGGTTTTGATTGCTTTTTCGATTTAATCAATATAGATTTTAATAATAATGACAGTGTATATGCAACAAAATTGGCATTGCTGGGAAAGTATATTGACTTAGAGGAATTGAAAAGTTTCAAATACTATAGAACTTTAGAACAAGCTGGTTGGTTCCATGGTAGAAGACTGGGAAAAACTGTAGAAACAAAAAATCTTAATCCTGAATTTAAACATGCTTGGAATATAATTTCAGAATTTGGAGGATTAGAGTTAATAATAACTTATGAATCCGATTACTGGACTCCAAAAAACATCAAATTTCCTGAAACTATCGAGCGAACAAGCTATGGAGTAAAAT
Source organism: Limibacter armeniacum (assembly GCF_036880985.1). NCBI lineage: Bacteria > Pseudomonadati > Bacteroidota > Cytophagia > Cytophagales > Flammeovirgaceae > Limibacter > Limibacter armeniacum. The sequence continues at coordinate 126,952 of NZ_JBAJNO010000001.1, read as the reverse complement.
ATGGATTAGATAAGCCACTAATTTGCTTTGCGAATATTGATGATTACAATTCAGCCCTGTATGTAGATGACGAGAACAATTATTATCAATTAGATGATATTGCCAGTATTGACCTTTATCAGTTTAAGGGAGGAGGGTTTTCTAAAATGATACAGAATTTGCTTGGATTAGATGAAGAAGACAAGTTTGAGCTTATAGGAAGCTCATACAAAAATTAAAAAAATAGCTAGCTAACACAGCCTCAAACTACATCCGTTTCATTTTTTAATACTCTCTCTTAACGCAAAGAAAAAGCCGGATCGAAAAACAGAGATGAAGGAGCATGACTTCCCAATCACACACTGTGCCTCACCAAAGAAACGCTGTAAAACAGCTTATAACATGCGCTATCAGTTTATTAAATATTGGATTAGTACTATATTGAGAAGGATCAAGCTTGAATAAACGATACATTCACATTGGTAGTCATTTTAGAGCGAACACTAACAAAATAAAAATTATCAACTGACAACAAGATGAAAGGAATTATATTAAAAGACTTTGGAAGTGTTGAAAATTTTGAACTTAAAGAGGTTGAACAACCAAATCCGGAAAGTGATGAAGTTTTAATCAAAATCCGCGCAACAGCTTTTAATCCTATTGACTACCAGATGAGACAAGGTGCAACTGAAAGAAAATTATTAAAATCACCTATTTTAGGTAGAGAACTTTCGGGCGAAATTGTTCAACTGGGTAAACGTATAACTTCATTTAAAGTAGGAGATAAAGTATCTGCTTATGTGGGGAGTTTGGCATCAAACGGAACTTATGCAGAATTTATAAGCGTTCCTGAAAAATTAATAGCAAAAAATCCCGATAAATTAACTTTTGAGCAAGCTACAGCCATGCCAATGGTTGGAATGACCGCTTTACAGTGTTTCAACCGAATTAGTACTCCGAAGGATAAAGCAATTTTTATTGCAGGTGGTGCAGGTGGTGTTGGAACAATTCTTATCAAACTGTTGTTGGCCAACGGAAATAACAAAATATATACCACTTCGGGAAATAATGACAGTACAACCCACTTAAAAAACATTGGTATAGATGAAAAAAATATTGTGAATTATAAAGAAGGTAATATTATCAATAATTTAAAAGACAAAGGCGAAAACTTTGAGTATGTGGTAGATCTTGTTGGCGGTACTATGTCTGAAGTATGTGCAGAGCTTGTTGAAGTTTTTGGGACTTATGTTGATATTACATTCCTTACAACAGAAAACGCAAAAGAAATGCTATTTGATAAGGCAACAACTATAATCAATATTGCTAACTATGCACCCGCTTTGAAAAAGGGTTCTGAGAAATTTGAATATTACGGAAATGCATTAAGAGAGATTTTTGATAAAATTGATGAAAATATTATTACACCAACAGAAATAAATGTAGTTGGTAATTTAAGTGTTGAAAGTATTAAAAGAGCCCACCAACTTTTAGAAACAAATCAGACAAAAGGAAAAAAAATAATAATGACAATCGAATAAAAAACGATCTACCAATATTGGCTATAAGTAATTACTAGTTCTCGCTCACGCTGAAAATTCCTAAAGGAAGTTCAGTTTGGTCTGTACTTGTATAGTATGTGCTAAACTACATGACTGCTAATTTTTCAAATAGTTATTTTCCATTCATTATACCTCAGATATAGAAACTCTCTAGCTCCCCACATTATAATAGTATAATGTCTTCTACATGGTTTTGGTTGGTAATTTTAGCACTTTGAGAATTGATAAACTTGATGGTCTGATATAGATGAATTAGCATGAAGCAATCTGAGAGACGCATTAAAATGGTGGCTGGCTCTGATGAGGTGGAAGGAGTTTATTTTTATGATCTGGATATCACACTCTGGCTTGAGCAGTACTCCTGGGCTAACCATATCCACATTAGTCCTGACTATACACATATTTTGATTGATGGTGGTTGGGTTAACTTTTACTGTGATATTATAGATGTATCCGCCTTAAGAATGGAGGCTGAAACTGTACTGAAGCAACGTGGTAAACAAGGTGAAGAGTATCATTGGACTCGATACAAAGGAACTCCCGTTGATATCAGAATGGACGATTGGATTTTGTCTAGGCAAGATGGCGATGAAATGGAATTCATTACCCAACATTCTTATAATCGGCTTGACCTGCAAAACGGAATAGTGACTGAATATATTCGTATCTTTTCATATCATGATGATTGGGTACTGGCTTTATTAGAAAAAGATCTCTACTTACTGGACCTCAAAACCCGTGAATCTTTTCAGCTGACCAAAGACTGTAGTATACAAGCAGCGTTACTCAATTCCCGTAATTCTTATTGCCTTATAGCAGCAGGCGGTTTGGTCATGTATTATTTGAAGCAACCATTTGGTCTAATGAATGATGCTACGGCTAAACACGCTTCGCAATGGAAAACCTTTCCCTTACTCCATTATGAATCCATCCAAGAAATTGAACCAATGGAAAAGGAATTTGAATATAGGATTGGACTTTCGCATCAAGATCATTTAGATATTCTTCTCAATGTAAAGACGGATGATTACCAGCTGATTGAAAAAAAGATGAGTTGACAAACCTGCTAGCAATTAGTCTAAAGTAATTCTGAGAAAGAGGGGGGATTATTAGCATAACAATCAGTAAGTTCAATGAGCAATAGTGGATACTTTTTCTGTTTGAATCAATATATTTCAAAACTATGGTTTAGTACAATATTAGAAAGAACCAAGTTTGAACAAACGGCAACTGGATGTTCTATTTCATCGGATAATCAGATATATAGATGATAAGAGACAAGTTAACCTTCGATCAAGTTTTGGAAAGTATTGATAAAATTACAGACGATGCATTGATAGAAGAATGTGTTACTGCGATAAAGTATGGGGATATTATTTTCAATCCAGGAATTGTCCAAGAGAAAGATAAGTTAGTAAGTTTATATAGCTTACGAGTAAACATTAAAAAGGAAAAACAAAAGGATAGATTTACTGTGGAAGAGTTGATTATGTGGGGGTTAGATGTAAAAACATTAAGTCAATACGGGTGTGAATTGCTAATATGAATACGGTTATCACAAACGAAAAAGGCTTTTGGGATTATGAAACAAAAGGTTCAATCTCAATCATTTGGCTAAAAAATAATAAGCCGCTTGAAGAATATGAGGCAAGCAATGACTTGACAATTAAACGAGGAAATAGTGTCAGTTCTATTAAATTCTCAAAAGCAGAAAAAGTAAAAGGCTGGAATTGAAAAAATAACATCTGCATTCAAATAAAATAGACAAATATAGAGTGTATGAATACTATTGCTGAAAAATATATAGCAGGACTTAAGAATGCTTATTATGAAAATAATGGAAAGGAAGGTTGGGATCACTTTGAAAAAGCTATACATGGAGCGGAAAAAGAAAATATTGACAAGCTAAAGCAAACCTATCCTGACATTCCAGAGGCTTTAATTGACTTACTTGAATATGTGGATGGAACATATTGGAGGAAATATGCAGGCAAAGAAATAACTTTTTTCTTTTTAGGCTCTGATGTATATGAATACCCGTACTACTTATTATCCTCGAAAGAGATAATTGAAAACCAAAATCAAGTAGCTGAATACTATTCCGATTATATTGAGCGAGAATATGATGATATTGAGGTTGATGATAAAATCACAAACAGCATTGAATCAATTAAATGGCTTCATTTTTCTGATTGTATGAACAATGGCGGAACCTCACAATTATTTATAGACTTTAGCCCATCCGAAGAAGGAAAAAAAGGACAAGTTGTAAGGTTTTTACATGATCCAGATGAATTTAAAGTAATAGCAGACAGCTTTGAAGATTACTTAATAAAGCTGATAGAGAATGGGTTTAATTTTATCAATGAAGACATTATAGGTTGAGAATAAATCTCTTTACAAATCACCCTAAAAGGCTAGGATATCATAAAATAGCAAGTAGGGGAGCTGTTGATTATCTATACATTTAAGACAAAAGAGAATGAAAAGAAAAGCTATATACCTTTTAGTATTTATCTATGTATGTTTGAATACAACAGCTTATTCACAGGATATACAAAATGCCTTAAATGAGACGATTGACCTTATCAATGAGCATAGAGAGGTTATTGTAAGAATCTCTCTTAAAGAGAATGTTGAGCAGTTTGAATATTTAGACTCTTTGCGTATTGTATCTCAAGATGAATTAGGAAACACCAAAATCACTCTTTATTCAACACTTGTAGAGGTTGATAATGAAATGGTAATGGTTACAGCTCAGGAGTTTCTATTAGAGCATCTTCAAGGGGTTAAATTATTAGAGAATGACCATTTAGAAATTCTTTTGAAAAAGTATCATCCTTTGAGCCTTGAATTGGTCATCAATAATGAACGAAATGCCCAACTACTTTATCAGGCTTTTCAATATATGTCTAATACAGCTAAGGTATATAGGGAAAAACAGCGGGATAAGAATTCTTGTACTCCTGATAAGTAGTATAGCCTAAACTTTGTTAGTCATTTTTTTGTAAACTGTTGAATGTAGATGCTAGTTCAATCGATTTTGTAATGACTTTGTTAAGCACTTTACTTTGGTCATTTTTTCGCCAATTAATATATAAGTCTACTTCTTCTGTTAAGGGTATAAACCTGACCTGACTATTGCTAGCCTCCTTGAATGAGTATGGTAATATCGAAATACCCAATCCTTTTGAAACCAGATTGAGAATCATTCCCCCAAAATCAGACTCAATATGTATGTTAGGTTCAATACCCGCATTTGTAAAAATTTGCCTTAGAAGGGAAGCGAAGAATGTCGTATGGTGTAAGCCTGAAAGGATAAATCTCTCTGCTTCGATATCCTTTATGCCTTGGAAGTTCTCTTCTGTAAGCCAATGGTTTTTAGGTACTACAATACATACCTGTTCTGTATAGAGTTTTTCAGATTGGATAGATGGGTTATTGATTAAATCCCTGCTAAATGATATATCTACAAGGTAGTTGAGCAGCAAATGTTCATGGTCTTCGTCTTTTGGTTCCATCAATTCAATTTTTACCTCAGGCATACATTCAGAAAATGTATTTAGCAGTTCCGGCAAATAATTATAGGCGATAGACCCCGGATAAGTGATGCTGATATTGCCTGTAGCCCCATCATGTATCTTTTTGGCCTGTAGGTGTACTCTATCAAATTCATCAATTAGCTGATGCCATTGCTCTTTCAGAAAATGTCCAGCTTCAGTCAGTTTTACATTTCTTTTATCTCTTTCAAACAATGTCACGCCCAGCTCATCCTCCAAAGCTTGGATCTGTCTGCTCAAAGAAGACTGAGACAAGTGCACTTTTTCAGAGGTTTTCCAAAAATGAAGTTCCTGAGCGAGAACCAAGAAATAACGAATTTGATGAAGTGTCATGTCTGATGCGTTTTTCGCATTAGTTAATAGATAATTGCTATTTTTTCAATTTTGTCAATATCGTTGTTTTGTTGATGTAAAATCAATTAATCGACTTTAAATGATAATTAAATGGGTATAGATAACTTTGCAACCTTTATAGTCACTACGGTGTTTTTTATCCTGACACCAGGAATTGATACACTATTCGTATTAAATAAAGCCATCACTCAAGGTAAAGCATCTGGTATTTATGCAACATTAGGGATAAATGCAGGTGTGATGGTCCATACACTTTTTGCGGTATTTGGACTATCCATTATCGTTGCCAGATCTGCATTGGTATTTACTTTTGTGAAATATGTGGGAGCACTGTATTTGCTTTACTTGGGTGTGATAAAGCTATATTCATATAACGGTTCACCTATCCTTGATAAGGGGAGACAAGACAATAAAAGGGGGAAAGATAACTTCATCGCAGGTTTTGTCACTAACGTGTTAAACCCAAAAGTAGCCTTATTTTTTCTGGCGTTCTTTCCTCAATTCATCAATCCATCACAAATAAAAAATCCTACGCCATTTATAATTCTAGGAATTACCTATGCCATAATGGGTACCATTTGGTTTTTAATTCTAACGATGTTTGCAGGGATGTTTTCAAAAAAGTTTCGAGAAAACCCAAAGGCATTTATGTGGTTAAATAAATCATCAGGGGTAGTATTTATACTGATGGCGTTAAAAGTCGCATTTACAAAGAATTGACCGTATTATGGTTGTAGCAACCACTCTAAAGCCTGCTCCTTATTTTCAAAGTTGCCTAACTGTACCCGTTTTACTTCTTTGATATCGTGCTCCTTTATTGTTTGTTGGACATACTTCTGAGGGGAAGGGTTTGTGCCAGTAACGTAGGCAATTTTTTCAATACTACTGCTTCTGATAAAAGTATGCCACCTGCTATCATCTTTTATGATACTGTTGGGTGAGGAGTCGATATTGGCTTGGGAAATATCCAGTAGCCACCTTTTGGGGCAATAACGGAGTATCCATCCTTTCATGATATCTTCTTCCTGAAGCCTTATAGCCTTGGATGTAGCAGGCTTGAGACTATTGGTAATCAATAGGTCATTTTGAATATCGTATTGATGCGTATTATAGATTGGTGTAGACATTGATTTTGTTTGTTAGTTTTTAAAAATGAGATTAAGCCAATCTGTTAATTTAGTGAAATGCCCAAATTTTTAATGTGATGATGGTCACCAATATTTAATGATGGTTATCATCAATAAGCTTGTAAGCTATGAAGGAGTTTTCTGCTGGATGTTATATTAAGACAGGAAATGGAATTGTAGACCATTATTTTTAGCAATAAGTTACTACTGCAGGTGACCTAATTGTAGTCAGTGGAGTGTTTCACCAAAACATTTTTTAATATGGATCATTCACCTATTCATAACTTTACTTTCAATATCTCATATAGTGAAATCAACAGATTTGATTATTGGGTGCATCCAGATGCTGGAGGAATTTCTATCGGTTTGTCGCATCAAGATGGGTATAAGGTAGAAATAGTTATTTCTTCTCGAGACTTAGATGATTATTTCCCTGAAGATCCTGAGCTTTTGATTCCAGGACGTATCTACATTAACAACAACATGATTGAACTAAATTCACCAGAGCAGGAGTGGGTTATGACAATACTAAAAAAAATGCTAATAAATCAGAAATTGGGACACCCAAAAGGGCTGGGAGTTTATACAGTAGATGAAGTTATTTCATTTTTCACTTCTCAGGATGCATTAATATTTAGGGAGAAGTTAATGGGGAAATAAATGTGGTTACCAAACTTTGCTGTGCTTGTTCAAATAAGTTAGACTTATAAAAATGTTCGACAGCTAAGCTTTGAATAATACCCCATAGAAGTTCCAAATACTTAGATTAAGAAATATATACAGGATGAAATTTATTAGTCAACCCTAATTAAAGTCAATTATCGAGCAACTACGATATTAATAGTTTCGTCTCGATCAGGCATTGTCAATAAGGAATGATGCATATCAACCCCTCTTCCATTATTATCCAGCAGTTTAAGTACAAAAAAGTATCCTCCACTACGAACTCTAGGAAATGATGCAATTCTGAATGGAAAAACAGTGGATGCTGGAACCGTTATTATTTGGTATTGAGATTCATTATCTCGAAACCTATCTGCTACAATAAGCTCAACATATTTGAAGTCTGTACCAGGCAAATAATTAGTGTTTAGGTTAATGTTTAATATCATAATTGATTTATTTATAATACCTTAATAAGGTAGTGTTCAACTAACTCAAAAACAAAGTATTATGCCTAGATATTATGACAAAATAAGTTTATTGAATATCAATGGTGACCAGACTATTGAATTTGATCAAAGGTTGGCTAATATAACAATGGGAGGACATGGACAAGATGGAGACATAGCGATTAAAAATAGGTCAGGACAACTGAATATTCATCTGAATGGAGAGAGGGCTTCTATTAAATTAGGAGGGGATCATGAAGATGGAGACTTAACACTATTCAATAGTTCTGGTCAAACGACAATTCATCTTAGTGGAAATTCAGGCGATCTTACATTAGGAGGTCGTGGTGCTAATGGAAATCTAACTATAAAGGATGATCATGGGAATGATAAAATCAAAATGTTTGGTAGTAGTGGTCGAATTCAGGTTAATGGAACTAACCTAAATGTTCCTGATGATGTTTTTGATACCAACTATAATTTACAAACACTTCAGGAGTTGGAAGGTTTCATACAGACTCACAAGCATCTACCTGATATTCCAAATGAAGATAAAATTACGAAAGAAGGGTTGGATCTACCGGAATTCACATTACAATTGCTTCGGAAAGTAGAAGAGTTGACTTTATATATCATACAACAGAATCAAGAACTGCAAAAAATTAAGAGCCAATTAAATGATGGGTAAGCCTTTACCAAAATGATTATATGTGTGATGTATAGTAGACATTATCACGATTAACAAAAAGTTGTGAATTAGGAACAAAAGAAGGCGACAAAGCACTCATTTAGTTGTGAAACCTAAATCCATAAGTGCCCGTCGCCTACAGAGTTTAACGTCCTTGACCAAGGAAGAGTTGAGAGAATTGGAAGGAATTTTCTCATATGTTTATGTTGAAGCCTTACAGCAGTATACCATGAAAGGGAGGCCTCGCAGGAAGCCTTTGAAGAAGCTGGATGATTACCGTAACAGCAGTCTCCAAGGGATAGAGACTAAACTCTTTTTTATTCTATATAGCTTGAAGGAGAATCCCACGCAAGAATCACTAGGATTGTATTTCAATATCAGTCAAAGTAAGGTAAGTGAATGGCTATATTTCCTGGGAAACTGCTTACTACAAACATTAAATTATGTAGGAGAGCTACCTGCCAATGTAATGGAAGAGTTTCGAAAAAAACTTAAGCCTTACTGGAGTGAAGTATTCTTAGTGGATGGAGTAGAACGCCTCATACAGCGTCCAAAGGACTCGGAAAAGCAAAAGATGAACTACAGTGGAAAGAAGAAGAGACATACTACCAAGAACCTTGTCATCACCGACAAAGAGGGTAAGCAAGTGCTCTATCTTTCTGAGACTGTAGCAGGTAGTATTCATGATAAAAAGCTTTTTGATCAACAACAGTTTGCCTTTCCTAAAAAAGGTATCAAGCTACTGGGGGACTTAGCCTTCAAGGGCATTGATCTTGATAATGTTACATTCATTGTGCCTATCAAAAAACACAAAGGGATTGAGCTACCTGATTTTATGAAAGAGGCGAATAGAAAGCTGGCAAGTATAAGGGTTCGTGTTGAGCATGCTATCTGCGGGATTAAAAGGCTCAGAATCCTCAAGGATATTTTCAGGCTAAGAAGAGAAGGGGCATTAGATAGAGTGATGAAAATTGGAGCGGGTTTACATAACTTCAGATCTCGAAGGAGAAGACTTGTTAATACATAGATTGTTAATCGTGATAAATACTAGTAACGCCAAGAGAATATGGTCAAATATTCTGCTAAAAGGGATAAAAGTGTTTTATAGAGTTACCAGCTTCTTGTTTCCATCAGTTACTTAAAAAAAATTAGAGCTTATATAATTAAACAACTTAGGTCTTAATGAAAAGAGATTGTGAAATCCTAATTTTTCGTTGGGATTTCTTTTAATATGTCAAGTTTAACAATATGCAAAACAAAATAATAGTATATTAAAAAGGAAATACACATTAAAATATGAAATCCTTATCATGTTATTATTATTTAACAACATTGAAAGGATAATTTCCTTTTGTGTTAAACAATATAATTATAAATATCAGTGATAATATGACTTAAAGCAAAATGTTTATCTAAATCCTATTGTTTTTATTTCGAGTATTGTTAAATCATGATTTGAAATAAAAATCTCCCTAGGAATTTGCTTTATTCAATTCCTATCCTTTCTACCTTACCAAATAGAGTGTAGAAAATAGTCAAAGTGAATTTTCAGTGATTCCTGATAAAATTAAGGTCTCTTCTTATCTTTTAGTAAATTGATAAACCTCTCAACCTTAAGCACGCATTGAAAAAATATTTCCTAAAATGCTAAGGTTAATCAGTAATACTGACAGGGAACTTATCTGTTGATTTACAAGTCAGATTTTAAATTTAATCTTCCTCAGGTACACCTCATTCAAGAAATCAATCAGCAGCTCCTTGTTTTTTCTGTTCATTAGGAAAATGGAAAATAATAGCTAACCAATATGGTAGTGAAAACAACTGAATAATTAATTTCAATTAAACCCAAAACAACATGTCTCAAACAATCCTACTAGCAAACCGCCCCCAAGGAACCCCTCAACTATCTGATTTCGAATTTATTGAAGAAGAAGTTCAGTCACTGGAAGACGGACAGCTGCTACTCGAACTGGAATATGTATCCGTTGATCCATACCTCCGAGGACGAATGAATGACGCTAAGTCCTATATACCACCATTTGAATTGAACAAGCCTATTACATCTGGCTGTGTAGCCCGGGTAAAGGAGTCCAAAAACGATGGTTTTCAGCAAGATGACTATGTTACCGGAATGCTCCCTTGGAAAAAGCAACAAATACATTCTGGAGCTGACCTGACCAAGGTCGACCCAAACCAGGCGCCGCTTTCTGCATATCTTGGGGTGCTCGGAATCACAGGCCTGACTGCTTATTGTGGACTGATGGAAATCGGAAAACCCAAGCAGGGAGAATCACTGGTGGTTAGTGGTGCTGCAGGTGCGGTGGGCAGTATCGTTGGACAGATCGGTAAAATACTTGGACTCCATGTGGTGGGTATTGCCGGCACTGATGAGAAAATTAATATGCTAAAGGGAGAATTCGGATTCGATGCGGGCATCAATTACAAGACCACGAAGAATATGAAAACGACCATCGCAGAGGTCTGTCCGGATGGTGTAGACATTTATTTCGATAACGTGGGCGGCGAAATTGCTGATGCTGTTTTATTCTCCATCAACAAATACGCCCGTATCATCGTATGCGGAGCCATTTCCGTGTACAATGAAACGTCACCTCCCACAGGCCTCAGTGTACAGCCCTTCCTAGTCAAAAACACTGCACTTATGCAGGGATTCCTGATATCCGACTATAAGCAGCAATTTCCCAAAGCAATCAAAGCCATAGCTGGCTGGCTTCAGGAAGGGAAACTCAAGTATGAGGAAACTATCGTGGAAGGCTTTGAGAATATCCCGCAGGCATTCCTAGGTCTATTCAGTGGCAAAAACAAAGGTAAAATGGTGGTGAAGGTTTAAGAATTAGTTCTGTCACATTAATTGGGAAGTGCTAAATATGCTTGAATTTTAAGGTTATGATCAAGTAGCAATATCCAATTAATGCAATAGAACCTAAAAAAGAACCTTCTGAGAGAAATTGTTTTCTCCCTGAAGGTTCTTTTTTTGAGCTGACTATCTGACGATAACCAGGTTAATTACTTCTTGATAATACGGTAACGCTCAATTGCATCACCCTGACTAAGCTGTATCACATACATGCCTTTAGGCAGATGCCCCATCTCAGTAATGGTATGTGATAGGCTGGAAGCATCTAGCTGCTTGCGCAGTACTTCTCTGCCATCCGTACCGTTTACCGTCATTTCAAATATTCCTTTGGCGCCTCTAGGCAACACTAACTGAAACTCCTTTTCAAATGGTACCGGATAAAGCTGTACTCCCTGAAGGATTTCATCTGCCAGCGCTGTAATGACATTCACCGTTAGCAAACCATCCACGTAAAGGAAAGTGTAATGATCATCTTCCGCTCCTGAGAGTTCAATAAGGTACTCACCCGGAACCGGATTTTCTTCTGATGCCGTCGTAGTGGCAGTTGGCAGAACATCGATGACTGAAGCATCCTCACCATTCACAAACCCATTAAAACGGTATGTAAGTGCAGGCATGGCATCACCTTCTTTTATCACATAATCATCTGCTGTTACAGTCAACTCAGCTTTCACGGCACTGAAGTTCAGGAGTACTTCCACTGCTGGGAAGTAATTCATATTTCCTTCCTGTGTCGCCTTGATGCTTACTTCACCAACCCCAATGATATGCAATTCATTGTTACTGATTTCTACAGGTCCTGATAGAATCTCAAGATTTACCTGCAGCCCCATATCAGTCAGCATATACAATGGATACGTACTGCCATACACCTGATCTGGAATACCTTCCATCACAATTGCCTGTGGGGCTTTGCTTACTGTCAGCTCCTGTGTTACTGGTGTTGCTGCAGCATACGATTGATTGCCTTCCTGTGATGCAGTGATTAGCGTAGTGCCTGCTCCGATAATCGTGACAATGTTTCCATCAATCGTTGCTACTGTTGGGTCAGCTACCGTAAATGTTACCGGCAGCCCTGAAGAAGCTGCTGCCACCAATTCGAAGGCATCATTCCCATATGTCTTGGCTGGAATTGCCTCAAAAGTAATGGACTGTGCTAGCACCACTGGTTCTTGAATGATAAAGCTTTGCTCCACTTCCTCAGCAGCCAGGTAGTTACCGTTTCCGGACTGGTTTGCCGCAACTGTCACCTGACCGGTGCCCGTTAGAGTCAGGATATTGTCTGAGACTGTTGCCGGTCCCGATACTACCGTGAAGCTGACTGAAAGACCTGAACTTGCTGCAGCATTCAACAATACTGTTTCCTGATTCAGCCTGACATCTGCCAAAGGTTCAAACGTGATGTTCTGAATGGCTTTGGTAATTGTCAGTGTACCATTTACATAGTTGAAACTGTAGTTATTGTCCGAACCACCTGATACTGTGATCGGATATGTTCCTGCGTCTGATGTGCTAGTCGCTACTGTAGCCGTAACTGGCACTTCGTCAATATCACTAGCGTTATCACTATTTACAAAACCTGTATAAGTCACCTCAAAGAAAGGATTCTCACTACCGTAAGTCTTGTTTTGATCAATAGCTGTAGCTGTAAGCACTGCTTTTTCAATAGTGAGGTCAGACTGTACAAAACTGATGCTATAGTTCTCCCCTGCTGAAAGGGTGCCCTGCATGATGGTATAAGTTCCTGCAGACTCACCTGCTTGTCTTGTCAACTTTCCTGACAGCATATTTCCTTCCACCAAGCTACCTGACGTAATCTGGTAGGTCAATTCAGGGTCTGCTTCGCCATACGTTTTGTTTGTTGCATCTGCTGTAATTTCAATACTACCAACTGTTACCGTCAATGTTCGGGTTACATTTAGCGCTGCTGCATATGTATCATTTCCTGACTGGGACGCCGTAATATTAACTGTTCCCACACCATGAATGGTTACCGTATTGCCCTCAACAGTCGCTACACTTTCGTTAGAGCTTGTAAATGTTACCTGATTTCCTGAATCACCTCCTGTAGCTGACAGTGTAAATGGCACATCACCATATTGTACATCTGCCAAAGGTTCAAAGGTAATAATCTGAGGTATCAGGTCTGTGATGATCATCGTACCTGGAACGAAAGTCAGGTCATAGTTTGCCCCTGCTGTCACTGTTCCCTGATTGATGGCATAGCTACCAATCGCCTCACCGCTTTCCCTTATCAGATTACCTGACAGCATATCAGAGAACTGAAGTGCACCACTTGACAGTGTATAAGTCAAGACAGGGTCGTCATGACCAGTCATTTTCAACTGATCATCTGCTGTCACCTCAATTGCTCTTTGCGCAATGGTCAGGTTATCAGACACAAAAGTCATTACGTAGTTATCACCTGCTGTGACTGTACCTTGACTAAAGGCATAAGTACCTGTATCTTCACCCGTTACTCTTGAGAGTGTACCGCTGAATGAATCACCTGATATGAGTGAACCCGCTGTAACCTGATAGGTGAAGGTTGGGTCTGGATCACCATATGTTTTGCCTGAAGCATCTGCTGTGATCTCTATCGCTCTTTGACCAATTGTCAAATCATTTGAAACAAAGCTTAATACATAGTTGGCTCCAGCATTAACTGTCCCTTGTCCGATCTGGTAAGTACCAACATCTTCTCCTGACACTCTTGAAAGTGTTCCTGAAATTGCATCTCCTGCTACCAGTGAGCCGGAAGTGACCTGATATGTAAAAGTTGGATCAATATCACCATATGTTTTGTTTGCAGCATCGGCTGTGATCTCTATCGCTCTTTGACCAATCGTCAAGTCATTTGAGACAAAGCTGAGTGCATAGTTGGCTCCAACAGTAACTGTCCCTTGTCCGATTTGGTAAGTTCCAGCATCTTCACCTGACACTCTTGAAAGTGTACCGCTAAATGCATCGCCCATTACCAATGAACCAGAAGTGACCTGATAAGTGAAAGTTGGGTCAATATCACCATAAGTCTTACTTGCCGCATCGGCTGTGATTTCTATTGCTCTTTGACCAATTGTCAAGTCATTCGAGACAAAGCTAACTGTATAGTTATCTCCAGCTGTTACAGTTCCTAACTCGATGGCATACTCTCCAATGTTCTCACCCGACACTCTCGACAATGATCCTGAAATTGCATCACCTGCTACCAGTGAACCAGAAGTGACCTGATATGTAAAAGTTGGATCGGTATCACCATAGGTCTTGCCTGCCGCATCGGCTGTTACTTCAATGCTTCTTTTGCTGACAGTCAATGGCTGAATCACATCCGCTGCTGCTGCATAAGTTGCATTTCCGGCCTGCGAAGCTTTGATATTCACCGTTCCTGCCCTTAGGATAGTCACTGTAGTGCCACTTACCTGTGCAATACTGTTATCCATACTTGTAAATGTGATAGGATTGCCTGAATCACCTCCTGTTGCAGTCAGCATAAATTGACTGTCGCCATATGTCACTGCTGCCAATGGCGCAAATGTGATGGTCTGAGGAATCAGGTCAGTAATGGTCAATGTACCCGGTACAAAAGTCAAGTCATAGTTTGAACTTGCAGACAGTGTTCCCTGATTAATCGCATAATTGCCAATGCCTTCTCCTGTCACTCTTGAGAGTTCACCACCCAATATATCTGAGAATACCAGATTGCCTTGAGTGATTGTGTAAGTCAATGAAGGATCCGTAGCACCTACAAACTTGCTTTGGTCATTGGCTGTCACTTCAATTGCTCTTTTGCCGATACTCAGTTGATTGGAAACGAAACTTAGATCGTAATTACTGTTTACTGCAACAGTTCCCTGCTCAATCGTATAATTCCCAACATCTTCTCCTACAACTCTTGTCAGGCTACCTGTTAAGGCATCTCCTGCCACCAATGAACCGGAAGTAACCTGATAAGTCAAAGAAGGATCAGTATCGCCGTAAGTCTTGTTTTTAGCAATTGCTGTCACCTCGATTGACCTCTTGCCAATAGTCAAGCTGCTTGACACATAACTCATATTATAGTTACCACCTGCTGACAAGCTTCCAAGATTGATCGCATAAGTTCCTGCATTCTCCCCTGATACTCTTGACAGACTACCTGAAATCGCATCGCCAGCAACTAGTGTACCTAAGGTAACTTCGTAAGTCAAAGACGGATCGGCATCGCCGTAAGTCTTGCTTTGTTCTCTTGCTGTCACCTCGATTGACCTCTTGCCAATAGTCAAGCTGTTTGGCTCATAACTCATATTGTAGTTACCACCTGCTGAAAGGGTTCCTAGGTTGATCGCATAGGTTCCGGCATTCTCTCCCGATACTCTTGACAAACTACCTGCAAACGAATCACTGTTAACCAGCGCGCCTGATGTGATTTGGTAAGTCAAAGATGGATCGACATCACCGTAAATCTTGCTTTGAGCAACTGCTGTCACCTCGATTGACCTCTTGCCAATTATCAAGCTGCTTGGCACATAACTCATATTGTAGTTACCACCTGCTGAAAGGGTTCCTAGGTTGATCGCATAGGTTCCGGCATTCTCTCCCGATACTCTTGACAAACTACCTGCAAACGAATCACTGTTAACCAGCGCGCCTGATGTGATTTGGTAAGTCAGTGAAGGATCGGCATCACCATAAGTCTTGCTTTGTGCTGTTGCTGTCACCTCGATTGACCTCTTGCCAATTGTCAGGTTGTTTGGCACATAACTCATATTGTAGTTGCTGCCTGCTGACAAGGTTCCAAGATTGATCGCATAGGTTCCGGCATTCTCTCCCGATACTCTTGACAAACTACCTGCAAACGAATCACTGTTAACCAGCGCGCCTGATGTGATTTGGTAAGTCAGTGAAGGATCAGCGTCGCCATATGTTTTGCTTTTTGCCGTTGCTGTCACCTCGATTGACCTCTTGCCAATTGTCAAGCTGCTTGGCACATAACTCATATTGTAGTTGCTGCCTGCTGACAAGGTTCCAAGATTGATCGCATAGGTTCCTGCATTCTCACCCGCTGCTCTTGACAATCCACCTGCAAACGAATCGCTGTTAACCAGTGCGCCTGAAGTGATCTGGTAAGTCAATGCCGGATCGGCATCGCCATATGTTTTGCTTCCAACATCAGCTGTGATTTCAATCGCTCTCTGACCAATCGTCAAGTCTGCCTCTACAAACGTTAGCGTATAATTGTCGCCAGCACTCAAAGTACCTTGTGAGATGGCATAAGTACCTGCATTCTCACCTGCTGCTCTTGACAAGCTACCCGTAAAGGTATCCCCTGCATTCAAGCTCCCACTCGTGATTGAGTAAGTAAGTGCAGGATCTGCATCACCATATACCTTGTTCTGAGCCACTGCCGTCACGGTGATTGGCTTCTTGGTTACGGTAACCGTATTGGAGACAAAAGTCACATCCCAGTTGCTGTTCATCGCCAATGTATGCTGATCAATAGGATATACACCTACATTATTGGTAGAATCCCAGCTCAGATTTCCTGTAAAGGAAGGAATTATTGAAACATCCAAATAGCTAGCATCAGGATGATGTTCATTGGATGGTCCATACGATAGCGTATAATTGTAAGTCAATGATGGATCTGTATCACCTGACACTTTTGTCTGAGCATTGGCAGTTACCGTAATAGGATGCGGTACTACTGTCAGGGCATAGGGGCCACTTGCTCTTACCATCTCATAGTTATTCGTTGTCCAGGTATTAAAATAAATCCATTTCACTCCATTTGCATGGTTACCCACCTCGTACATCACCGATCCATTGTTCATCTGCGCTGTTGTGTACTTCGGAAACGGATAGTCATAAGGTGTTTCCAGATCTGTTGTATCTTCTCCATACATAAAACCTGTCATATTCCAGTCTACCCCATATTCTGCCTTATAATACACATAACCATATTCCGAAGTGATCGGGAAGAAGTTGACTGATAGGGTCGCCTTCTCAATGGTCAGATCCGCATTCTCATACGTGATGTCATAATTATTGCTGCTTAGTCCTGATGGCACAATAACACCTGTCTGAACACCTGCATTCTTATCTATAATGGCTGCGAATGTCAGTGTTCCATCCAAGTTAGTTTCACTGTCTCCATTCACAAAACCATTATAACTTACTGTAAAAGGCAAATCTGTGATGCCATCTCCATAGGTATTCGTATAATCATTGGCTGCAATGGTCAATGCTGCCTTAACAATAGTGAAATCATTACCCACGAAGCTTAGCGTATAGTTATCACCTACTGATACAGTTCCCAACTCTATCGCATATGTGCCAACATTTTCACCTGCTACTCTTGATGGGTTACCCGTTATCACATCGCCATCTTCCAGCGAGCCTTCCGTAAGCTGAATCGTCAGTGCCGGATCTGCCTCTCCGTAAGTTTTACCTGCTGCCTCTGCTGTTACAGTAATTGACTTTGTTGTAATCGAAAGATCACCAGCAACATAACCGATTGTATAATTATCACTGGATAAACCAGAAGGAATAATAACATCTTCATAGTTACCTACATTCGTTGCTGCAATAGCATTGAAAGCAAGGCTTCCACCCAAGTCAGCTTCTGTATCTGTTCCTACAAACCCTGAGAAAGTGACCGTATTTCCAGTGTTTACATCTTGCCCATAAGTGATGCTACGGTTATTTGCCGTGACTGTCAACGCAACTGGTGCAATGGTCAGGATTGCAGTGGTGCTACCTGCATAGGTAGGGTCTGATGCATCTACAGCCGCTGTTACCAGATATTCACCCACCTTTGCTGGAGGTGTCGTACTGTTAGCGTATACAGTTCCGTTCGTTCCCTCATAAGTTACAGTTACCGATGGAGATACTGTACTGCCATCCTGATCTTTGGTAATACTTGCAATGTTTACTACATGTGCCGCAGCATCATAATTAGTATTTAACTCTGTCGAATTAAAGCTAATAGTTACCGGATAACGGTCTATAATAGTATAAGTGCCTGGAATAAAGGTAATATTATAGTTACCCGCTGGATCACAGAAATAACGATCTTCCAAAGATCCTCTATAAACCGTCGGAACATTAGAATTACAATATAATGTTGAGCTATTGTCTGCTATGATTGCATACGTACCTGCTGCCGTTCCTGCTTCACGAGTAAGTGGCAGGTAAATCACATGATCCCCAGCTACCAAGTAGCCACTCTGAATCGTATAAGTAAGAGATGGCTCAGGCTCGCCAGAAAACACCACCACATTCTCTGCCTTCAGCACCAAGTTAATCGGAGCTACCGCAATATTTTTTTCAATGGTGATGGTCTGATACAAATCAGTATCTGCTGGCGTGAAGATCACTCTCAGTCCTATGGATGTACCAATCCCCTTGGTTTCTGTATAGTTGTCATCCAGTGAACAATAGGCATCCAGCGGAGTCTCCATATAGTCACAATAGTAACCATAGGTAAAAGTTCCTTCTACTGCTGCTTCTGCATTAAACTGATCAGCCCCATAGTTGGTATTGTACTCAATATCTGCCGGATTCCAGCTTACTTGAGGATCTTTCTTAGTTAAAGTAAGCTCGATCGTTCCTTCCTTCTGCGCGTAATAAGGCTCTACCACCGTCGCTCGAATCTGAGCTGTACCGTCAGTATCCCCCAGTCTTACTGTATTTCCACTCAGGATGATACTTCCTGTGTTATCAGAGATAATCTCATAGCTCACTGCCACATTGGCATCCTCCGTTACAGAAAGTTGGAAGTCTGCATCCTGCAATTGCTTTGAAATCGCTGCAGTATTCCAAGTGCTCACCTGTGCTTCGGAGATGGTCAATCTGAAATCAGCATAAGTCGACTTATAATTGACATCTGCCGCCTGTGTTACACGGATAATGTCTTCTCCCGGTATACCCAATGTCAGGGTATTTCCAGAGATCGCACTTCCTGTATTGTTTGTTAGCAGTTGGTAAGAGAAAGCCCCTGTAGCCACAGAAGTTGCTGACAAACTCACATCTGCACCTCTATAAACTTTCGCCAAATCACTTACCTGAATGCTTGGTGTCAGTTGATTAATGGTTACCGTAAAATCCAACGTTCCAGCATTGAAAACATCGTCAGCCACCGCTGTGATACGTACTGTTACCGTTCCTGCTCCTTTAGCGATCAACTGATCTCCAATAATTTCAGAATTGGTACCATTTGGATCACTGATGATCTCATAGCTTACGGTTTCATTAGTATATTCCGGGGCAAAAGTCAGCGTATCCAGATAATTCATCGTCTGGTTGCTGTAAGAGATAACTGCATTCTGCTTTACATTCGCCACCACATCCGTCAATACTTTTCCATTCTGGATAAAGACATTTGACATCGATGAAGGTAAGTCTGCTACTACAGCGTAATTGCTCCCATCTGTATCTATACTGAAGAAAACACCTTTGCCTAGAGCTCCTCCCTTCGTTGTAGTACCATATAGCTTTCCTCCAGAATATAGTAATCCTCCGTCCGGAGTATGTTCTGCTCCTGAATCAGAAAATACTTTTAGTTTCGTAAAACCGCTCCCATCAGTGTTGATCTTGAAAACAGCACCATAAGAATTAGTTCCGTTATCTCCAGAAGCCACGCCATACACTACACCTTCAACATTGGTCAATAGACGAGGGGAAGCACACGCTGCATCAAGCGTATAGTTTTGGATATCCGTTAATCCTGGCGTGATCGAGTATATATAATGATTCGTTCCGTCATAACTTCCTCCCCACAATTTTCCATTGATATAACTTAACTCTTCCGCTATTGGTGTATTGACAAAATTATATACTACCTCAAAAGTATCTGTAGCAGGAGTATATTTAAAGATTGTTCCTTTACTATTAGCACCTCCCTGGTTTGAAACCCCATATAATGCATCACCAACAACGGTTAGCGCCGTTATAGTGAATCCTGGTACGACAGTTTCTGGAATCTCATATTCATACGTATAGGTATTATCGGTAGGATCTATACTAAAAATACCGCTTCTATTATTTGAGTTAAAATATGAAAATCCCCATAACTTACCATTGTACAGCGTTAATCCACAAGGGTAAGGTCCCTGAGCTCCATTAAAATTATAGGCAACCGTTACGGTTCCGTCAGTCTTATCATAATAATAGATACGACCGTAATAATCTGTTGAGTGAGTCACTTCCACAGTCCACAGCTTGTTTCCGACTTTCACCATACCAGCACGTACATAATCTCCTCCGGAAAGCGTTCCCAGACTCGTAGTAGTACCATCTGCATTGATCTGGTAAATCTGGTCTACTCCGTTATGGATAAATGTGGTAGTCACATCGGCTACGGTTACCAAAGCTTCCGCATAATCCGCCTTGTGGTTGGTGCCTGCTGCTACAGAGGCGCGTACCGTAATTGTTCCGGCAGTACCCGTTACATTTAGTGTACTTCCAGTAATCGAATGTCCATTGTTAGCGCCTACGATACTATAAGTAATTGTACCATCAGAATCGCTTCCTGCAGAAAGAGAATAAGTCGATTCACTAATACTTACCACTGCGTTTTCAAAATTAATCGTCGGTGCTTGCTTCTCAATCGTTAGCGTTATACGCTTTGTCGTAGAAGCATAGCTGCCGTCCGGTTCCTGAGTCGCTTCAATCACTACACTACCTACGTTACCCAAGGTCACCGTCTTATTGTTCGTTCCGCTCAAGGAAGTTCCTCCCCCTGAATCGCTAACAATCTGGTAAGTGATATTACCATTGGAATTGGAAGTAGCGGATAAGTCAAAGCTGCCCGTACCATATTCTTTGGTCAGGTCATTGAAAACCAAGGTAGGCTCAGGATTACTGCCATTATACTTTACAAAGTAATAGCCCTCCTGCTGATAGAATGTATAATTCGATCCCCCACAATTGCTATACCCATACACCGTAAAGTGATAGGTGGAGTTTGCTGAAAGTCCTGTAACCGTCAGATTTGGAATCGTAGAAGTACCTGCGTAAATCACCTGCTCACCACCTGCATAAGCGGTACTCGCTGTAGGAAGTGGATCAGTACTCTCGCTGATGGGCGTAAAGCTCTTAGTGGTATTCATCTTGATGATATACCCCGTTACACTTCCGGTTGTTGGTGCTGAGAATGATTTCAGCTCAAGGTTGCTATCTGTCACATTGCCAAAAACCGCTCCGGAAGCTAGCCCTGCATCAAAACCACATGTTGTCGTTGATGTTGTAAAACCTGTATTCTCAAAGTAATACGTCCCATCCCCACAACTCTTATAAGCATACGCCTTGATGTAGTACGTGGTGAACGGTGACAACCCTGTCACTTCTAAAGTAGCATTGTTACCAGCCAGTACCACTTGTTCTCCTCTACCGCTATAAACGCTATTAGCAGAAGGCAAGGCGCTATCTGTCGCATTCAAATCCGTAAAGCTGTTTACTGTATTGATCTTTACCACATGACCGTCACCATTAGGTGTAAAACCAAAATGTGTCGCGAATGTAAAAGACGTATCCTTCAAAAGATGAGGATAAACGTAAATATCAGTATTGGGAGAAGGCGTTCCGCAAGTTGTTGTATTTCCTCCTGCACCTGTCTGCTCAAACCAATAGTAACCACCACAAGATTTATAGGCATATACCTTGAAGTAATACTGCGTCATCTCGCTTAACCCACTTACCCTAATATTTGGAGATGTTGAGTTGCCTACATACACTACCTGTCCAGCCGTTGAATAAGTTGTGCTGGCGTACTTCCACTCTCAAGAGCCGTGAAACTGTCCTCTGTATTCATCATCACCACGTATCCATCTGCACTACTTGCTGCATTAAACTGCTTCAAGGTAATCTCAGATGAACTGTAGTTTTCCACCTGAACATTGGAAGCTGCCCAGGAAGAGCACCAC
Source organism: Limibacter armeniacum (assembly GCF_036880985.1). Taxonomy (NCBI): domain Bacteria; kingdom Pseudomonadati; phylum Bacteroidota; class Cytophagia; order Cytophagales; family Flammeovirgaceae; genus Limibacter; species Limibacter armeniacum. The sequence continues at coordinate 104,791 of NZ_JBAJNO010000001.1, read as the reverse complement.
AAGTCTTCTTGCTTACTACCGTTCCACTATTATTGTATTGCAGATAACCATGAAGGTTACTATAAGGATATACCTTAAAGTAATAAGTGGTATTCTCCGAAAGACCTGTAATCGTTAAGTTTGGTGTGGCATTGTTACCTACATAAACCACTTGCTCTCCACCTACATAGTCAGTACTTCCCGTAAGCGTTGTAAAACCGCTCTCCAGATTAGCAAAGGAGTTAGAAGTATTCATCTTTACCACATAACTAACGGTATCACTTATCGCTGTAAAAGAAGTCAGATCCAGGTTCGCTACATTCTCACTTATTGCGATACTCGATACCGCTGTAGTGGGAGGATTAATCATCCACCATTCATTAGTGTAAGGGGTTGTATCCGTATAAGTGTGCCCATACAGGTTTAGGTCATAACTTTGCGCCGAGGTTGAAGTCGTTTTGATCTCAAAGGCATAGTGATAATCCTTTCCCTCTATATGATAGTCCAGTAATAACGGACACTGATCTGTACATCCCCAGCTATTCTTTAGCTCTTCGAGATTGTAAGTATTCGAAGTGCCACTTCCCCACGTACCCTCATACTGATGAACAAGTATCTCAATATTCGGACTGTTCGTGAAAATTTCCGTAGCGTAATAAATCAGCCCCTGGTAGGTCTCCATACCACTACGGGAGATAATCCAGAAATCCGAATCTGTACTGGTGACAGAGCCCGTAATATGGTTCTCTGTATAATAGCGGTTGGCTGATGACAGCGCACTACTGACGCTGTTGTTAGGCTCAATCTCGCTTTGTTGCGCCTGTACTAGAACAGGAATCAGTAGCAAAAAAACAGCGAGGAATCGCCAAATGCTGCTACAGACATGTTGTAAAAGTGTTGTCAACATTCTCAATTGTTTTAGTTTTCAATTTTCTGGTAGGTGTTCAATTCCACCACTTTACAAAGGTCTGATGATGAGTGTTAAATACCTTAAAACATGCGTAGACAAAGCGTCAACAACCTAGAGGAGGAGCGTAGACAAAGCGTTACAAGCAATGAAGACTATAGTATATTTGAGAAAAAAAGTATTCCGATTCCAATACTACACCATGTTATATAAACAACCTTTCACAAATCAATGTTGAGACAACTGTCTATCAAATCCGATTATCACCAAACTATATTCCCCTCCGCCAATCATTGAAAAAGACCCGAAAAGGAGCTTCAATAAAGTATGAAGCAGATGTGATTGTTTACATTTATTCATAACATTACCTTTGCATCAAAGCGACAAAGCATACTTATGAATAAAAAAACTATCCTTATTGTTGATGACCAGCGGGAGATTATTCGGCTAATTGCCAATGAGCTAAGTAAATCAGGGAATTACACCGTAATCAATGCTGGAAATGGAGAGATTGGCTGTCAGGTAGCAGAAGAAGAATTGCCTGATGTTATCCTGATGGATTGGGACATGCCTGTTATGAATGGTATTGAAGCGACAAGGCGCCTCAAGTTGTCAGAAAAAACGCACGAGATTCCAGTAATCATTGCCACAGGACAAATGACTAACTCAGATGACTTGCGCCTTGCTCTGGAAGCAGGAGCTGTAGATTATGTTCGTAAACCGATTGATTTTGTCGAACTGATTGCAAGAATCAATACTGCTCTTAGAATCCGTGAACAACACGAAGCCATCAAGGAATTACTTAGAAGTGAGATAGAGCTGAAAAACCGGAAACTTAGTACAACTTCCATGCTGATAGTGGAAAAGAACGGCTTGTTGCAGGATTTTCATACTAGCCTGCAAGAACTGGAAAGGAAAATTGACAATCCTAAAGAGGATATTGGGTTGGAACTCAAAGCACTCCGAAAAAGAGTTTACAACCATATTGATATTGACAGCAGCTGGGACACCTTCAAAATGCATTTTGATGAAGTGCATCCTGACTTTTTCAATGCCATTACTGATAAGTGCGGAGACCTTTCTCATAAAGACTTGAAACTCTGCGCCTATCTAAAACTGGGAATGGACAACAAACAGATCGCACAGCTACTCAACATTACACCTGCCAGTACACGTACAGCACTGTTCAGGCTAAAGAAAAAAATGGGGCTTGATGAAGAAGCCAACTTAAGGGTAGAAATTATGGACCTTTAATTTTCACCTCAAGAGAGTATTCTTCAAATTTGAAACGAATAAAGCCTTCTATCGAAAAGAGAAGGCTTTTATATTTACAAAGCTTAGTATCCTAAGTAATATTCACTCAGCTAATCCTAATTTTGACTCACTTTTCGAAGCAACTCATCATAATGCTCCCTATTGTTTGCATATGCTGCATCCAGCACCTCTTTGCTCCATCGATCAATAGTAGCCGATTTATGCTGCTCCAAATCTTCTAACACCTCTTCGATCTCAAAGGCTTGATACAGTTTCAGTGCTTTGAGCTGTGGAAGCTTATCTTGTATCCAACCTTTCTCCATTTCGGTAACTAAAAACTCATTGTATGATTCTGTCAGCTTTTCATGATCGACTATTTCTTCCGACTCTGGCAACGAAAAGGTAAAGCTTGTTCCCTTCCCCAACTCAGAGTCGACGAGAATAGTACTGCCGTGAGCTTCGACAGCCAACTTACAAAAGGAAAGTCCCAAGCCTGTAGAAGCCACACCTCCTGACTTTCGAGCATCTACTTGTGTATAGGCATTAAAAATCTCCGCAACTTTAGACTTTTCTATTCCAGTACCATAATCATGAATAGAGATTTCTACCTTCTTTTCCACTTGTACTACTTCGATTTCAATGGTACTATTATTAGGCGAAAACTTTATGGCATTGGTTAGGAAATTGACTAGTACTCGAAAAATCATTTCTCGGTCTGCTCGAACGCCTACTGCGGACTCCACCTTCGGAATAATAGTTACATTTTTTTCGGACAATAACGGGCGAACTTGCTCTATTACTTCCGAAACCAGAGCAGTCAATGAGAAATCTTCCAGATTGAGCTGAACTTCTGCATTTTCAAATTTCTGTACATCCAGCATATTGTTGACTAGTTGCAACATTTGCTTTGCCATCTGTTTGGTGGATGGCTTTTCACTTTCCATCCCCAATATCACACTCAATGGATTTTTTAGGTCATGGGCGATCATACCTGTCATGGACTCTTTGAAACGGCCTATAACTTCCAACTCCCTCGCTTTTCTCTCTTTAATCGCCAAACGGTACCTTGCATAAAGAAAGCCTAATAGCAATACCGCAACCACTACTACTATCAGAATAGTAAGTCTTAAACTAGAAAGTTGCTCACGAGCCGTCAGTAGATCAATTTGATCTTTTTGATCTTGAATTTCTTTTTCTTGTTTTTCAGCTTCATACTGCCTCAACAGCTCATTGTATTTCAAATTATTTCTATGCAAGCGAAGGGTGTCCTCGATTTCATTTTTTTCCAGAAGCGTTTCATAGGCTTTTTTAGTCTTTCCTACTTTAGCATAGAACTCATGTAAGTTGTTAAGAACTTCAATCTTTCTATCAGCTGATTGGTATTCCTCCGATAGATTGAGTGCTAGCTGATAATAATAAAAAGCGGAGTCTTGTTTATTGATCAGCATATAGTCATCTCCCAAATTGTTATAGGAAGCTATCAGATTAAGAGGGCTGCTATTTCTTAGTTCAAGCTCTAGGGAAAGAAGATCATATTTTAAAGCCTCATTATATTTTCCTTGGTCAAAGGCAATATTGGCCAAATACGAATACCCCATACTTTCTACATAATCCTTATTCTGGGTTATTGGCATTTTTTGGGCTGTCTGTAGAAGATCTTCAAAATAGATTTCAGATGAGTCAAGATTCTGTTTATTGAAATGATACCTACCGAACCCTAAAGCAATGTGCCAATCCACCAACAGTGTATCAGAACCTGAGCAAAAAGGTCTAAGTTTGGCAGCTTTCTGATAAAACTCCTTACTAAGCTCCATGTTTTGAAACCCGTCCATAGCCAAGCCACCAAGCTTAATATACAGAACTGCCATCCTTGATTTCTCCTTTTCTGGATCTAGGTATTTTAAAGCTTGCTCGTATGCCCATTTCGTTGAGTCATGATTAATCAGCTTCATATATACCAATCCGAGATTGTCAAGCATCTCGTATTCGTATTGCTTCAAGCTATCTGGCAAATTGTCTTTGTGATTGTACGAACTTAAGAGCAGTTCTTTCGCCTGTTTATGTTCTTGGGTATGTCGCAATAAATAAGTGCCTAGCCCTAGCTGATATAAAGGCTTTAGTTGAGTCGAACTCGTTTCTAGCTCCGTTTCCACTACCTTTACTAAACTGTCAAGTTCAGAATTTTCATCAAAATATTTCTGATCGATCAGTTCTAATACATGACTGATATTTTGAGGTTTACCAAATGTTTGAGCAGAAGAATGGAAAGAGAAAACACTTACTAAAAAAGTAACAAAAAGTATAATACGAATCATAATAGTCGATTAGAAACCTAGTCTTATTATTAAAAAATCACCTGAATACCAAGGCTATAGAAATACAATTATCTTATTACATGCTATAAAAGTAGAAAGCTTAGGTTAAAATATGAAGGCGATCTATCAGACTGTCTACACTTTGTCTATCTATGCTATACCTAACCTACTTGAATGACATTAATTTTGACTTACTTTTTTCAGCAACTCATCGTAATACTCCTTGTTGTTGGCGTAAGCAGCATCCAAGACTGCTTTTGACCATATACTAATAGCTGAAGATTGATTTTGCTCCAAATCCGATAATACTTCTTCAATCTCAAATGCCTGATACAACTTAAGTGCTTTTAGTTGTGGGGTCTTTTGCAGAATCATTGCTTTTTCACTTTCCTGAATCTTGAAATCATCATACAATACCTTTACCCCTTCATGCTGAACATCACTATCTGCTTTAGGTAAATAAAATGAGAATCGGGTTCCTTTCCCCTCTTCAGACTCAACCTGAATCACACTGTTATGAGCTTCTATAGCCAATTTACAAAATGCCAACCCTATTCCAGTAGAAGCAACACCTCCTGACTTACGGGCATCCACTTGCTTATAGACATTAAATATTTGAGCAATTTCACTTTGTTTAATACCTACACCATGATCCTGAATAGAAACATTTATTCCCCCTTTAACCTGAGTGACATCTATATCAATGGTACCGTTATTAGGTGAAAACTTGATGGCATTTGTCAGTAAGTTGACCAATACACGGAATATCATCTCTCGATCTGCCTTAATTCCTATTGACGCTTTCACCGAAGGAATAATGGTAATATTCTTTTCAGATAACAGAGGACGAACTTGCTCAATAGTCTCAGTTATCAATGTTGGCAACGAAAAGTCTTTCAGATTGAGTTGAACTTCAGCATTCTCAAATTTCTGCACATCAAGCATATTGTTCACCAGCTGAAGCATCTGTCTTGCCATCTGCTTGGTGGATGGCTTTTCCGATTCTGTACCAAGAATTACACTCAGTGGGTTTTTCAAGTCATGGACAATCATACCTGTCATCGCTTCTTTGAAATTCCCCAACCTTACCAATGCATCGTTTGTCAATTTTAATTCTTCAGACTGTTGCTCTATCTCCTCATTAAGCTGATGTAACTGGTTATGTGCCTTCTTTTTGAGAAAATACAATCTTAATATCAAGAGAGCTACCAGAATAAATGCCAAAACAGCCACCATAGAAATGAAGAAAAGTGTTCGTTGCTGTTTCAACTCAACTCCCAATGCATTCTTTTCATTTTCAAACACTTCCTGTTCCTTTTCGAGCTTGTAGTTGTACTCAACCTTAGCCATTTCCCTTGCCTGATTATTATTAGCGATTGAGTCTGTGTAGTTTTTCTGCTGCTCTAAATAGTATAGCGCTTTCGCTGAATTCCCCTCCCGTTTGTTACTTTCGTAAAGTGCTTTATAGTACGTAACCTTACTGTCTGGTTTAATCTGTTTATCATATACCTTAAGCATTTGTTCGGCAATGCTTCTCGCTTTTTCATACTCTCCCAATTCAAGATAGATATTCACCATTATCACATAAGCATTATCATAATCAATGAGAAACTGCTTATTATTCAGTTTGAGTGATTCTTCAAGAGAAGTAATAGCATGTTGGTGCTCCTTATTTTTTATAAAAATCCTAGCCTTTGCCAGAAAAGAAAGAACCAGTCCCCTTGGCCTCTCTGATTTTTGGTAATTCTGAATAGCTTTATCAATGTAAATGAGTGCACTATCCAGCTGATTGAGATTTATGAATGAATTGGTAAGATTAAAATAAGCCCTTCCCATCCAATAAGGTTGATTTTTTTGCTCATAATATTGAACGGCTTTTCTTGTCACCGATAAAGCGGCATCATGATCTTCCAAAGACTCATAAATACTGCAGATGTTTAAGCGGATGTAATTTATTTTTTGTTCGTCATCTAACGCTTCAAATATTTGTTGAGCCTGCAGGAAGTTTTCCAAGGATTTGACAATATGATTCGTATTGTGGTAAAAAATTCCAAGGCCCATATACCCAAAGCCTATACCAACAGAATCAGGAATAAGTGTAGCATAGTGGATGGATTGGTTTTGTGCATATACAGCAGAATCAAACTCACCCAATGCATCATAGATAAGCGCAAGGTTATTGTAATTAAAAGCCAAGCCTTGAAGGTCATCATACTGTTTATACAATTCAACACTTTGATGATGGCACTTTTTCGCCGAATCCCTTTCAGAAAGCCGCATATAACAAATGCCTAACTCATTCAAGCCTCTGGCTTTGACAAGTATTTCTTCTTTACTTTTTGATTGGATATCCCATAGAACCTGATATGAAGCAACTGCATTCTTGTACTGGTTCACATGAAGATAGTAATCACCATACAGCTTGAAATATTTGAGACTATCCAGCTTTCCAAAAGAATGTTCCTGAGGTTTGATTTCATTAAGCAGTTGAAAGGCAACACTATCCCTATCATTGCTTAAGAGGGAATCGGCAAGACTAAGTTTAGATAAAAGTGTATCCTGTTGGGCTAACAAACTGAAAGGAAAAGTAAAGCAAAATGCCAATGTAAAAACCAGTTTCCTCATATCGAACAGCACACTGTTATATATCATCGTAGTATCAAGTAGAAAATTATAATTAGGGACTTAGAGTTTTTTTCAAAACAATTTTTAGTGTTGCCTATAAACCTAAACTCTCAATTCAGCTTGGGAACTGAAAAATCTATGGTACAATAAATAACTTATCGAATACATCAGGTTTTCTTATGATAATTTTGAGCTATCCATAGTCAGCCCAATCAGCTATAAGTATAAAATGATTTCTGTCTTTTCTTATTTGATTTCTCTGTTCTTGTATGAAGAGAGAAACAGCTTAACAGCATTGGTCAACTACTTCTTTTGAGAAACGGCAACCTTTCAAAGGTATGGATGATTGAAGTTGTATACTAGAGGCTAGCTATTATTTTGACAACTTAGCGCTTAACCATACCCTTCTATATATGTACTTTGTAAACAACTATTTGATATTTAGAGACAATCTCACAAGCTGTAATATCCCTATGAAGGTCTCAAAGTAAATAAGGGTATCTCATCGATACCCTTATTAGTTATTCTAATCCTAAAAAAACACTTCCTAGGCGTTTTACTGCCTTGACTTTCCTCACATTTATTAATCAGTTAATATTTACAGTATCAATACCCCAAGAAGTATTGGGTTGCTTATCCAGCCACAGTTCCAGTACGCCTCCTTTTTGAAACTGTTCATGAGAGAACGAAAAACTGTTATGCTGCTCCCCATTCAGTTTTGCAGATTGGATATAGCAATTCTCCATTGAGTTGTTGTAAGTCCTAATGACAAACTGTTGCCCTTCATAATATTTAGGATTCAGCTTAATGGTCACTTCCTCAAAGATAGGGCTTGTGATATCGTATTGAGGAGTTAGCTCCTGATTACCCTTGACGTTGAAAAGTCCCATTGACATCAGGGAGCTTACACCCCCCATCTGTCCCTGATCCTCATCATGCCCTCCATAGCCTTTGTCAGGAGTGATACCACCATAAGCCTGCTCATTCACTCTTCTGACCCAGTATTGTGTCATCCACGATGCCCCGATATGGTTAAACACATGGGCATTGGAACAACCCGGCTGGTTGGCATAACTCACGTATCCGTGGCTATAGCCATGAACGAAATCTTCTGTAGCTGCCTGTTCAAAGGCATGGTTCAGCTTTTTCGCCATTACCTCATTTCCTCCCATCATCTTGGCAAGTGCAGGCAAGTCATGTGATACTTCCCAAGTTGCCTGCCATGCATTGGCTTCAATCCAGCCATTGCCATTCAGCGGATCAGTATGTACCCAGTTACCATCCTTATCTTTCGGGAAGATCAGCCCCTGTTCTTTATTGAATAGTATTTTCCAACCTGATGCCCTACGCTCAAATTCAATGGCATCCTTGTTCTTACCAAGTTTCTTTGCCATCTGTGCCAAAGCCCAATCCTGATATGCCCATTCCAGTGTTTTTCCGGCATTGCCCGGACACCAGCCATTTTCAATATAGAATTTAAGGTCATCCGCACTTTCGTAACTCATCATACCACCTGGCATATGGTTTTGCTTAATCAGAGCAAACAGTTCCTTGTCCTTCACTTTTGTAATCAGACCTTTCATGTAGGCACTTGTCAGCATATTCGTTGCAGGGTTACCTGTCATGATAAAAGAATACCCACCGACGCACGCACCTCTTGGTAGCAGTTTTCCGTTTCGTGCATATTCTGCCAGACAAGCCGAGAAGTCATCCATTATTTCAGGCCAAGCCAGTCCCCACAGGATATTCAGGTTCCACTGAGTCAACCAAAGCGCATCGAAGCTATACATATTGAACTTCAGTGAACCGTCTTTCAGCTGAGGGATTTTCCTTATTACTTTTTCCGCTGCTGTTCTCTTCTCCACATACTCTCCCCCTGTGTAGTCAGGGTATGCTCCATTGACGTCATTGATCTTGTGTCTGCCCAGCAGTACGTGCCAAAGGTCTGTGTAGAATTTGGTATTCTGCTCATAGCTCCCGCCTTTCACTTGTACTTTCGCCAACTGCTCATTCCAGATTTGCTGGGTTGATTCCTTAACCTGATCAAAGTTCCAGTGTGATACCTCAGTTTCAAGGTTATGAACCGCATTTTCAATGCTTGTGTAGGAAACACCGATTTTCATTAGCACCTGCTCGGTTCCATCTGCAAAAGCGATATCCATTCCAGCTTTATCACCGTTCACTTCCTTTACAGCGCCCAATACCTTACCTTCTTTCCAGCCTTCAATTTTCTGGATAGGCTGATCAAAATCCACGACACAGTATACATCCACATTGTCTGGCCCACCCCAGAAACGATCAGTGGTCTTAAATGACGCTACAATTCTGTGGTCGTCTACCTGCTTCATATCAGCCAAATGCATGGTGGCATTCCCCAGCTTGCTGCCAAGGTCAAGTAGCATATGTGGCTGCTTACTTCCTTGGTAATTCATCCGGTAGAAAGTCACACGCTCACTCGCTGTATATTCCACCCAAGTCTTATATCGGTCAAGGTAAAGCTTGTGGTAACCCGGCTGAATCACCTCGTTCTCATGCTTGAAAGGGGATTTCCAGCCTTCTTCACCTTCTGTTACCGTAACTTCCCCTGTCACAGGCATTACATTGACTCCTGAAATCATCCAGTCATTCAACTGATTGAAGCCCCTAATCGCCATGGAGTTGTAATTATAACCTCCACCACCTTGATTCTTGTTTCGGGTATAAGCTGCCGCCGCTACCATACCCATCGGGGTTGCTGCTGGCGTACAGAAAAACCAACGCCCTCTGGTGGTCTCAATATAAGGGTCTACCCAGCTGATCAGGTCAGGATAACTTTCTGAAGCAGGATACACCTCGAACTCCGAAAGACCAATATCCTTTCCGTCACCGTCTGTCGCTTCAAACTTTACCCAAGTGATTTTCTTGGTCGGGAAAGTGATTTCCTTTGCCGCACCATCATTAGGAATGGCAGTGACACTGATTTTTGATCCGTCACTGAAAACCAATGTACCTCCCGAAGTATGTTCCTTCAAGGAAGGTCTGTCATACAACCTGATCTTATTGGTATAAACGGCACTATCCCATTCCAGCATTGCCCAAGGCATGTACATCACACCCCATGAAGCCACTGCTCCTTCACAAGCCCATTCGCCTTCATTCTCCTTTAGGATAATACCGTCATTCAGGTTGGAAGCGGCAAATGTCTCATTCAGGAAATTGGAGGCTGTCGCTTTTGCTTGGCGAGCAATATTGCCGGGATTTGCTATCGCATTTCCCGACACCATCATTGCCCCCAATACTGCTCCAAGTATTGCTAGTCTTTTCATTATTCACCCAATATTTTCTTCACAGGAACACTAATGAATCTCGGTCTGTAGATGCTTGCATCTGCAAAAACCTCTTCATACTTCAAGGAATTTACATTGTAGGAAACATAGATTCTTCCATCCTTCTCAAACTGCGGATGGATCATGGCATTATAGGCATAGGTATTCTTGCCAAAGCCCTGTTCCGTTGTCTTGTAGATGGAAACCTTGTTGTCCCAGTTACCTGTCGGACTGTCAGAAGTGAACGTGAAAATCTCCGGCTCTCCGATACCTCTCTGCTGTGTGAGAAGTACAAACTTTCCATGCATGTTTACTACATTGAACTGCTCAGATACCTCGACCGTTTCTAGTCCTTTCATCGGTTGTGATTGCTTAGGGTCTTTCACCCATTCCGTTCCATTGAAGAATTCCCAGTCAGTAAAAATATCCTCATGCTTAGCTCTGGCAACGTGTGCCTGAGAATGCCCATCCACGGATTTTGCTCCATAGATATATACATACTCACCATCCCTTGTCACGGCATGACCGTAATGCACATCATTTTCCTGTGAAAAAGGAATACGCTCCTGCTTCAGCAAAGAAAATTCATTCATATCATACACCAGCAGGTCTGTGGCATACCATGCAAAACCCCACATAGGGTCATCCGTCTTCTGGTAGAAGTCAGACATGAAAACATACAATTTTCCATCCTCCTCATAGCCAGTACCTGGCCAATACCAGTGTCCTTCCTCTTTCGGTTCAGCTATTGCCTCATGCTTGCCATGCTCAACAGGGTAAATTGGTTTTAGTTGTCCCGACTCCTGATCTGCTAGCATAAAGCTATTGTGGATAAAGGCAGGTTTCAGTTCCTCTCTCGAATTGTCCGTTACCTGATGTGTAAATGTATCACCGAAAAGAAACAGTGACTTGCCATCTTTCAGCGGAATGGAGTAAGTACCATCAGCTCCTGTGATGCCTCCTTCATGGTCTACCATCATCTTTGCAGTGAATACGGAATCGACAAAAACGGAATCACTGTCAATATTTTGAGTAGTAAATGTCTGCTGTTCTTTTGGCTGGCAAGAAAATGTCACCAAACCTACTGCTGCCAGCATTGCTATATTTCTTTTCATGGTATTAGAGTCCTAAAAATTCTAGTGAAAAATGGATTCCTTCTGTACTTCTTTTCCAATCATCTGATCTGAATGGATGTGCCGGAAGATTCTCCTGATTGTACAGGTTTAGCTCACCTGGATTATTAGCCCAAGCGTATCTTACTGAAACAGGCGCTGCAACGGCATCACAGGTAACCTCTATCTGATAGTCGGAAATGATTTGTGCCTTTGCCCAATGGAACTGCTCATCGGCTGCTGCCATCGTAAAACCTTTTACATATCCGTACTTGTCAGTTGTCTTGATCGGACTGCCCGACTCCTTAAAAGTGATGATGATCTTGTTTCCTTCTATCTTCATCGACTCAAAACGTGGGCCTTCTGTCACAGCCATTGAGTGCTTATAGGTTTTATCCAAAGCCCTGATGGCTAATCTCCTGCCTACTTCTTGCTTGTTCTTCGGATGGATATCAAACATCTCCCCAATCTCGATGGTAGAAATCAATTCCACACTCTCCATCTCATCGGCTACACGTTGTTGAGCTTCTCTCAGCTCTGCCCAGTCACTGGCCTTCGGCGCATTGTCTTCCCAGTTGAAGTTGGCAAGCTGCACGATGTAGAAAGGCATTTCGGCTTTGCCAAATGTCTTTCTCCAGTCCTTGATCATGGCCGAAAGCAATTTGTCGTAGTCAGCAGCTCTCATGGCATTGGATTCTCCCTGATACCAGATAGCCCCTTTTACTTTTAGGCCTTTCAAAGGTGCAATCATCGCATTGTAAAGGACAGTCGGATAACTGAATGGGCTTGCATTGACAATCGCTGGTTTGGGGAAAGTATCTGCATTGATGGACTGCCCTGCTTTGCAGACCCATTCGCCTTTCAGGATGTCCGTAGCCCAAAGCGGGTGAAAGTTCAAGCCTCCGTTGCCACCGATATCAAATACCCTTAGCACCAGTATATTCCCTTTCTCTTTGAGGTCAGAAAATGCCACCTTATAGTGTCTCCAGTTCTGGTTGCCGAATGTCTCGCCCACTTTCACACCATTTACCCAAGCAATGTCATAGTCATCAATCAGGTTCAGGTCCAGTACCAATGAGTCACCCTGCGCATTGGCAGGCTTGTCAAAGGTTGTCTTGAACCAGACAGCCCCATCAAAGTCTTTCAGGCCTGCATTTTCCCAGTAGTTAGGCAACTGGATGTTTTCCCAATCGGAGAAGTCTGTTATTGGCGAATACCATTTCTCCTCCATTCCCTGACCTACCAAATAATGCTCCTTGTCCCAAGTTTTTCTGTATGCTGACAACTCTTGGTTGATCTGGGCAAATGACTTATGAGGGTTTTCATTCACCACTCTTTCAAACTCAGGAAAAGCCGAAATTGCTTCCTCCGACATCCAAGGCTCAATAGCAGAACCGCTCCAGTTGGATGATACCAGTCCGATCGGTACCTGAAGAGAATCTGCCAAATTGCGGCCAAAGAAATACCCCACAGCCGTCAACTGTTTCACCAGCTCGCCTGTTGCAGGACTCCAGCCAGTTCCAGGCACTTCCGTACGAGGCATTCCATCCATCTCATCCTTTACATTGAAATAGCTGATGGCTGCGTTCTGTGCATTCTTAGCCTCTTCATCCGCATAAGGGAAATACCCTACAGGATATTCCATATTAGACTGCCCGGCACAGATCCACACATCACCAAAAGCTAAATCGTTAATCACCAGCTTTTCATCCGATGAAAGCACCTGAAGTGTATGCCCTATTCCAGCATGCTGTGCAGGAAGTGTCACTGTCCATGTGCCTCCGTCATTGCTCTTGGCTGTAAACTTCTTTCCGTCCAGCAGTACCGTGACCTTTGCATTGGGTTTCGCCTTTCCTGAAATATCATTAGCTTCTCCCCTTTGCAAGACCAAATGGTCAGTGTAGTAAGAAGAAAGCTTCAGGTCCTGTGCCGCTGCCTGCCAGCCAATAAGGCAGGCAAACAGCGATAGTCCCCATATTTTCATTCTTTTCATTCCTTCTAATTTGATTAGTTCGCTTCAACCAGTTGTTCGCCTTCTTTCACCCAGTACTGTTCTATCTCCTTGAATGATTTCCCTTTTGTTTCTGGAATGAATTTCAGGACAAAGACAAATGCCAGGAATGAAGCCACCATAAACACACCGAAGGTGATTGCCTCACCTACGCCGTTCAGTAGAATTGGGAACAGCTGCGAGATGATAAACACGCTTACCCACAGCACCAGTGTTGCTACTGACATACCAATGGATCGGATTCTTTGCGGGAAAATCTCCGAGATCAGCACGAACGTAACCGGCCCCAACGAGATGGCAAAGAATGCTATATAAGACAGGATACTGATAAAAATCAGCATGCCTCCAAGTTGTCCTGCATAGAAGCAATAAGCCACGACACCCAGTGAAAGTGTCATACCTGCCGAACCTACCAGCAGCAATGCCCTGCGGCCTGCCTTGTCGATCAGCCAGATAGATACGATCGTGAAGGCAAAGTTAATCACGCCCACCACTACCGTCTGCATCAGTGCCGCATCTGTTCCTGCCTCACCTGTTCTCTTAAAGATTTCAGGTGCATAATAGAGTACCGCATTGATACCCGTCACCTGAGAGAAAATTGCCAATGCCAATCCGCATAGCGCCACAAAACGGTATTTCTTTCCGAAGAAGTCACCGATAGAAGCTTTCTGCACATCTGTTCCTGCATTCAAGCTTTCTGCAATCTCTTTTACTTCATCTTCATTATAATATGCTTCCCTTAACTTTTTCAGGACATTTACAGCCTTCTCGGTTTCACCTTTTTCCATCAACCAGGTTGGGCTATTCGGTAACAGAAACAATGTCATGAAAAATACTACAGAAGGGATTGCCTCTGAGGCAAACATCCATCTCCAACCTTCTGCTATGTTCCATGCTTCATCGCCCAATCCTGCAATGTACGAGTTGACAGAATAAGCTAGGAGAATACCGATCACCATTCCTAATTGGAATAAGGTTACCATGGTACCCCTTTTAGCGGCTGGAGATATTTCCGAGATATACATAGGGCAAACCACACACGCCATCCCAACTCCTAAACCACCCAAAATACGAGCAGCTACCAGCATGTTGAGTGAGATAGGGTAAGCTGCTCCGATAGAGGAAACCGCAAAAATCACCGCAGTCAGAAACAGGAGTTTTTTTCTGCCATACTTGCTGGCAAATCCACCTGTTCCCATCGCCCCGACAGCACACCCGATCAGCATGGAAGAGGTTACCCAACCTGTCATGGAAGCATTCAGCTCAAAATGAGCCTGAAGGAAACCGATAGCGCCAGAAATACCCGCCGTATGGAAACCACCCAGCAGTCCACCAATGGCAGCAATCAGGGAAAAAACCAGTACAGAACCAGTCAATCCGGAGTTAGATGTTTTGTTGTTCATAGTTTTAGATTTTTAAACCCTTACATAGGCTTTCAGTGTAGCAATCTCCTTACCTTCGCTTTCGCCGTAAGGACGTATAGTATAGGCACCTACTTCTGCAGGCACGATAAAAGTTTCGGCATAATGTACCACGAACGGCTCAAATGCACCTGTTGGGCTTTCCACGATTGCTTCCCTTCCTTCAATCAGGTTCAGTACGTTTACGATACCATTGGTATCATGATGGACAGAAGTGGAGAACCAATGTCTGCGGGTCTCGATAAACTCATTTCTGTGCAAGCCTGTCCTTTCCTCTCTCCATCCTTCACCTTCAGCCACAGGCTCAATCACATTGAAAAGTTCTTTTTTCACAAAGTCCTCATCCCTTGTCCAGTCAATCACCTTTTCACCTCTTTCGATGTTGATTGGTCTTGGTTTGCCATCCATTCCCAATCTACCCCAGTCCCACAACTTGAATGTGAAGATGTATGGTGTTGCAGAGATTTCAAGTACCATTCCGCCCTCGCCTGAACAGTGCACTGTCCCGTTTGGAATCAGAATGTGGTCATGCTTCTTGACTGGCAGCCTGTTGATATATTTTTCTGCATCAAAGTTGACGCCCTCATTTTGTGCACGATGTAGGTCACTGATCATTTCTTTCGGATCAATGCCGTTTTTCAGACCGATATACACATCAGCTCCTTCAATGGCATCCAGCATATAATAGCTCTCATCCTGTGTATAAGGGATACCGAACTCCTCACGGATAAACTCCGTGGTCGGGTGTACCTGCAAGCTCAGGTTACCGCCTTCCATGGTATCAAGGAAGTCAAACCTGATCGGGAATTCATCACCGAATCTTGAATAGACTGGCGTTCCCATCAGCCCCTTAGGTTGGTCAAATACCAAGTTGATGGATGGAACCTGAATCGTATCCTCTCCCACCTTGAAGGTTAGGCTATTTTCTTCCGGAACACAGTCAAAGCACCACGCAAAATTCTCTTGCTCCTTGTCAAGATCACAAACATCTTTCATCCACTGGCCACCCCATGGTCCCGGATCAAAGAAAGGCACTACCCTGAATGGACGTTTGGTCAGGTCTTTCAGGCCCTGCTCAATGGCACTGCCTGCCAACATCCTCGGATCATTCTCAATGTTGGTATCCAACACAAAATCCCAGCTATGCATCAGCTCCTTTTTCAATCTGTCACAGACTCTCCAATCAAGAAAGAATCCTCTCTTATATTGCTCAGAGAAAGCATCCTCAAAGTTGGATAAGCCAAGGTTTGCCACCTTATTGGCTCTCATTCTCAGTTGAATTTCCCAACGGGTCATGTCCGCATACACCAGTACAGAAGGGTTTGCCGCTACTCTTGACGCACCCGTACCATACACGATCACAGGACCATCCGCCTTTTCCACATGCTGGCGTGCTGCCGCAAGCTTATCCGCATTCATAAAATCATCTATCTTCAGACGTGTCATAAAACCGAAGATGCGGTCATCTGTGATATCTTTGTAGGTGATTTCCCTAATCTTATCTTCAGAAAGAAACAATTCTGCTGTATTGATGAAGGCTGTATGACCAATCGATGAAAGTCCCGCAATAAGCTCATTGTCCATCACCCCCTGATAGGTTTCGATCACAATTACCGCCTTGTCTCCACCTTTTTTGGCGGCCAAATCGCCAATGGTCTGTGCAATTGACTCCCAACTTTTTACAATTTTCTCTTCAGTATCAATCGATGTAAAAGGAAACTTGTCATAGTTTGGTGTATTACAGTATTTATTTTTTTGATTCTCTCTAATAGTCATGGTAGAAGAATTGAATTGGTTTAGTTGTTTAGTTCACTCAAGAAATATTCAGCACTGAGCAATGCAGATGCATGTACAAATTCAGCGGTTTTTAGT
This sequence comes from Limibacter armeniacum, assembly GCF_036880985.1. Classification (NCBI taxonomy): domain Bacteria; kingdom Pseudomonadati; phylum Bacteroidota; class Cytophagia; order Cytophagales; family Flammeovirgaceae; genus Limibacter; species Limibacter armeniacum. The sequence goes on along the minus strand of NZ_JBAJNO010000001.1, from coordinate 87,990 downwards.
TCAATCTTATCGAACGGCACCCATCCGAATGACTTGAGGTTTTCTTTAATAGCCGGCAGTATAATATCAGCACTTCTCATGATACCACCTCCAATGATGACCACCTCAGGGTCATAGGCATATACAAGGTTGGCTACCGTAGTAGACCAGATCTTGATGCAATGGTCTACGACATATTTAGCAGCGGCATTTCCTTCACGATACCAAGTGAATAGCTGTGCAAAATCAACTTTATCAGCTTCTGGCAGCTTTCCTGATTTCTCTTCCAGCGCTGCAATAATGTTGGGTAAATTCCAGCTGGAAGCTTCCGCCTCAGCACAACCGACATTTCCACAGTTGCATTGCTGACCTTTATAATTCACAATAAAGTGTCCGCCCAGAATCCCTGCCTGAAAGTTCTGTCCTCTCACGACCTTGCCTTCAATTACAGCTGAAGTGCCCAGTCCTGTGCCGAGCGTCATCATCACCACGTTGTCATGCCCTTTCCCTGCTCCATATTTCCACTCACCAACCATCGCACTGCGGGCATCATTTTCCATAAACAAGGGTTTGTTCCAAACACTTTTAGCCCAAGCCTTCAGGTCAATATCCACGGCATCGTTATACTTATCGTTGATTGTCAGCAACCTTGCACGATTCACATCCACAATACCCGGAATGGAGATCCCAATACCTTGAAAATCATTTGCACCGTGCTTTTCCAGTAGCTGGTTAATTTCCTTCTCCAATACTGGCAGCCTGTTCTGAAGACCAAGGTGTGACGCTGCATCCACCTCTATTTCCTCTACAATCTGACCGTTATGAATCAGTCCTATCTTTATTTTAGTTCCTCCTAGATCTAAACCAATCGTATACATAGCGCTCTAAATTTCTTGTTCAGTTATTAATACCCCGGATTCTGTGTCAGGCTAGAGTTCAGTTCACGATCCCTTTGTGGAATCGGGAAAAGATTGTGGAAATCTGCTACTTGGCTCTCAGTCTTATCTGTTGCCAGCTTCACTTTCTCCATCAGCTTTCCATTACGGACAAGGTCAAACCACCTGTGTCCCTCTGCTACAAACTCATGTCTTCTTTCCTCCAGAATAGCTTCCTTGAAATCTTCATAACCTAGTCCTGAAAGATCCGGCAGGATGTTCAGCACATTCACCCCATCAAACCTAGCCCTAGTTCTTACCTGATTGATTGCTTCATAGGCTTCTGCTGTTGGTCCGCCATTGGCTTCATTCAGTGCTTCTGCATACATCAGCAATACATCCGCATAGCGCAAGTAGATATAATCCTGATCAGACTGATTGGCTCTAGGCTCAGCCTCCATGTCCCACCACTTGGCAATGTGTGGTTCAAATGACACTGATGAGCCATCACTGTATTTGTAAGAAGTGATAAAGCTTACATCTTTTCTTCTGTCGCTGTTGTCAAAGCTGTTATACAAGTCCATGGTTGGTTTCTGCCATCCCTGTGCATTCTCAGGACCTTCACCAGCCTTGTTCAGTCCTGACGGCAATAACTGCACATTGAACTGGCTCCCCTTCCAACCTTGACTCAAAGTATTACTGAATGGAATGGAGAAGATGATCTCTTCTCTGTTCGCATTACTGATCTTGAACAGGTCTTTAAAATCACTGAACAACTGATACTTCCCTGAATCAATCAGTTCTTTGCATATGGTTGCCGATTCAGCATATTTCCCCTCTGTCAGGTAAACTTTTGCCAGCAGTGCCTTTGCTGCACCTGAAGTACACCTTCCCAAGTCTGCACTTCCCTTTGCTGGCAATTGGCTGATAGCATCCATCAGGTCATTTTCTATTTGCGCATATACCTCTGAAGATGGTGTTCTGCTTCCCTGTACATCATTCACTCCTTTGGTTGGTGAAGTTCTCAATGGAACATCCCCATACATCCTTACCAGATCGAAGTAGAGCATTGCCCTAAAGAACTTAGCTTCACCCAACAGTTTTCCCTTCAGCTCTTCATCCATCTGGATTGGAGGAATATTCTCAATCGCCAGATTGGCTGTATTGATTGTCTTGTAACAGTCTTTCCATACCTTCTCCAATCCGCTGTTGCTACTGTTGAATGAGAAAGTGGAGAGCTGGTAATAATAACTTCCAGGGGCTGAAGCAGTCTTCATCTCATCAGAGCAGAGACCTTGTGTTATCCAGTAGTCATTGTAGTAAACCCCACCAAACTCACCACTCCATAATCCTGAGTTACCCACACTGATATAATCATACAGTGCGTTGACTGCTGCAATAGCATCCTGCTCAGTCTTGTAATAGTTTTCCTGTGTGATTTCACTTATCGGCTCCTCATCCAGAAAGGAGCTGCAACCGCTACCCAGCAAGGCAGCCAATATCAATGCCTTATATATTTTCATGATTACCTTCAATTAAAATGTGATGTTTGCGCCGATCAGGAATGTTCTTGCTGTAGGATATGAACCATAGTCCGCTCCCATGCTGGTCACGCTCGAGAACATATTCACCTCAGGATCAAAGCCAGTGTAGTTAGTCAGCGTATAAAGATTCTGTACACTTGCATACACATGGAATGAAGTCATACCTGCTTTATTAGTGATGTTTTCCGGAAGGTCATATCCCAGTTTCAGGTTCTTGATTCTCCAGTATGATCCATCCTCAACTTGCGCCGAAGACAACACATTGGTAGGAGGAGTAGCATCCGCTTTCGGCATATCGTTGGTTGGATTCTCAGGCGTCCATCTGTCCAATACTGCTGAAGACGCATTCGTCGTTCCTGACAGGTTTTCCAAATTGAATTTGTTGAAGTTGACCAGGTCGTTGCCCACTGAACCTTGTGTATTCACCATCAATGTGAAGCGCTTGTACTTGAAGGTATTGGTAAAACCGAAGATAAAGTCAGGCGTAGCATTTCCGATCTCAGTGATATCTTTTGAGTCAATAACCCCATCACCATTCAAGTCCTTGTATTTTCTATCACCTGCTTCTGGTTTTGCTCCTGTAAAGTATGGTGCATTGTCTAGGTTATCGTTCAGCTGGAAAATTCCATCTGTAATGTAACCGTAATAGGTTCCAATTGGCTTGCCTTCTGAAATCCTTGACCAACCTGTGATACCCAGCATCGGTTCTGACGGAATACCATCCTCTCCCAACTCACCAAGGTCAGTCACAACGTTGGTGTTTCTTGAGATGTTGAAGTCCGATTTCCATTGGAATTTTTCTGTATCTGCCACAAAACCTGAGAGGGTCAATTCAATACCTGTGTTCTCCATGTCACCCACATTCATATATGCCGACTTGAATCCCGAATAGTATGGCATTGGGGTATTAAGCAACAAGTCAGATGTATATTTCTGGTAGTAATCTGCAGTAATCTGAACCCTATCATCAAACAAGCCCATGTCCATTCCAATATTGAACTGCTTTGTTTTTTCCCACTTCAAATCCTGATTAGCCAAGCTGATAGGGCCAGCTCCTGAGATGGTCTCCTGATTATTCAGGTAAGCTGTTGTCTGCTCCAGTCTACCTTGTGCACTGTAAGCAGGAATACCCTGATTACCTGTAATGCCATAGCTTGATCTGAATTTCAGTTCGTTGATTGATTCAATCCCATCAAAGAATGTTTCTTCCGATACTCTCCATGCCAAGGCAGCAGAAGGGAAGAATCCATATTTATTGTTCTTTCCAAATTTGGATGAACCATCTACCCTACCAGTTGCTGTAAAGATGTAGCGATTGTTCAATGAGTAGTTAAGTCTTCCAAAGTATGACTGCATCTGCCATGCATTTGAAGCAGACAAGGTCAGTCCTTTCATCTTACCTGCCTGAAGTGCATGATAGGTCAATCTATTATCATCAAAGTCAGATGTGGAAGCAATTGTAGCCTCAGAGTTGAAAGACTGCATGGAATATCCTGCTACAAAATTGACCCTGTTGGCATCATTCAGTTGCTTGATGTACGATGCTACGTTTTCCCAAAGCCAAGTATAACCATAGATCAGCCCATGTGTAGCTTGTCCACCTGATTGCTCTCCTCTTCGGATATCGTTCGGGATAAACTGCATCTCCTTGTTGAAGTAAGCGTCACCACTCACACTGGTCTTGAACGATAATCCATCCAGAATCTGGTAATCGGCATACAGGCTTCCGATAAACCTGTTATTCTGCGAGTGATTCAGGTTTTTCAAAGCGTCAACTACTGGATTACCTGGTGCTGCCGATGTAAGGTTGTCTTTATAGGTATATTCACCTGATGCATCCATTACTGAAAGTGCAGGGTTGAAACTTAAGGCTGAAGTCACAACACCAGAGCCTCCAATACCACCTTCACCAGTTGCGGTCACTACACCATTAGATATTGTCCTAGCATAGGTAAGATTAGTACCAATCTTGAATTTCTCATTGATTCTATGATCCAAAGAGGTTCTGATGTTTCCTCTCACATAATCTGAACCGATGATAATACCATCCTGTGTGAAATACCCACCAGACACAGAAAACCTTGTAGCCTGATCGCCACCAGAAACTGATAATTGATAACTCTGTATTGCCGCCTGTTGGAAAATCTCATTCTGCCAGTTAGTTCCTTCACCCAAAGAAAGTGGACTTGCAAAAATCGGTCTGCGAGGTAATCCCGCATTGTCTGTCGCTTCATTGCCCAATTCAGCTAACTGCTGTGCATTCAGCATCTCCATCTTTTTAGATACCTGCTGTACACCTGCATAAGAGTCAAAAGAGATGACTGTTTTTCCTGTTTTTCCTTTTTTCGTTGTCACCACGATCACACCATTGGCAGCTCTTGCACCATAAATAGCCGTCTGGGAAACGTCTTTCAGGATTTCGATAGAGGCAATATCATTGGGGTTAATGGAAGCTAACGGATTCAGTGAAGCACTTTTCGTTGCACCTGTACTCATATCACCCGAGCTGGTTATAATAGGTACGCCATCAATTACATACAGCGGTTCGTTGCTGCCATTGATGGATGTAATTCCTCTGATTCTGATGGAAGTAGAAGCCCCCGGCTGTCCTGATGACTGGGTCACCTGTACACCAGCTGCCATACCTTGCAGTGCCTGATCCAAAGAAGCCCCCGCATTCGCCTTAATATTTTCGGCTTTCACAGAGGTAACAGCACCTGTCAGGTCATCTTTTCGCATGGTTCCGTAACCAACAACCACAAGTTCCTGTAATTGCTGAACATCCTCATCCAGTATAACTTCAATAAAACTACGATTTTTGACTTCTACCGTTTGTGTCTGGTATCCAATATAGCTGACTTTCAGAGTTGCTCCTTCCGAAACCGCCAACTTGAATTCCCCATTCAGGTCTGAAATGGTACCGCTGGTAGTTCCTTCTTCTGCTACTGTTACACCAATCAGTAATTCTCCTGTCACGGATTTGATTGTTCCTTTGACAATTTTCTCTCCCTGTGCATATGCACTGCTTCCCTTTATACAACATATCAATGCCAATAAAAAGACTAGGTATCTATAGAGCTTCATCCAACTTGGTATTAATGATAATGAAATTTCAAACACACGAATTACTAGCTTAATCTTTTCTCAAGAGAATTATCAGTGTTATATGTATGTATTATTTATTTTTTTAAAACCTGATAATTTCACGAAATCCTTACCTTTTCAGCAGAAATCCAGCGATACAATTCACATTACTTGTCTTCAGACCTACCTGTTCCAATCCACTTTTTTTATTAGACATAACTAGATGATATAAGCAACGCCTAAAAACTTGCACACTTACTCGCATGTATATTGTTATACCTAATGATTAAGATCCGAAGACAAGCAATGATTTATATATGATTACTCAGCCACGTAAGCTTGAGATCCAAAGGTTGTTGTCACTTTCTCGTTTTCTGAGTAACCGAAAAATGACAAATCCACCGTAGTTGAAACTTTCAACTCGTCCTTATCAATTGACTCCAGTGTATACTCTTCATAAGTAGTCTCACCTAACCAGTCCACTCTTGTCAGTGTCAACACAGTCTCATCCTCATTCAACTCCCATGCTGTGTAACTGGCCAGTGTCTCCAGTCCGTCAGCATCTTTCTCACCAATGTCAAATGTGATAGAGCCATCCTTGTGGAATGCCAGTGTTGTATCATCCTTACCTTCAGACATAATGTTTTCGCCTGAAGCAATAGTCTCTGACACATAAGCCCAACGGTAGTTGTTTCTTGTCAGGATATCTGTTGTACTCAACTCAATCTCAAATACAGTTTCTGCCTCTGCCTTTGCTCCCATCTCATCCACTACAGCAAAATTCAGTACCAGTACACCTTCAGCATCCTCAACCGCTACTTCATAAGGGACTTCAATATCAGCCATTGTCTGTGATGACTCAGAAATGGTGATTACTTCTGCTGCCTTTTCCTCACTATCCAATCTAGGCGTAACGACTAAAGCCTTTACTCCCGCTTCTGATTCAATGTGAGCAGAGATGGTTACGATTTCACCTGTTTTGGCTGTAACTTGCGTTTTAGATAGCGTAATTTTTGGTGCTGCCATTTGCTCCTCTTGATCGCAGGCCACCAAGGACAGGAACATAGCAATCCCGACGAAAAATGATGTGAATTTTCGCATGTGTTTTAATTTAAATTATGTAATTGAATTGATTATTAGTTGTGTATTCTTATGTCCTGAAGTTCAGGTATAAATCAAACCCTTAATTCACAAACGATCCTATCCCCTCTGTAATAACCGTAGTTATATTCCAATGGCTCTCCATCCTGTGTATACACTCTTCTTTCCCTACAAAGAATTGGAGCTCCTTTTTGGATATTAAGCTTGTCTGCCAAAAAGTCGTCAGCAGCCATTGCTCTGATATGTTCAAAAGAGCGTTTTGGGTAGAGTCCGTAATGCTGTTTGAGAATGTCATATAGTGGCTGATAAAAATCTTCCATCACATCCACATTGAACTTCGGGTTAATGTAAGAGACAAAGTACACAAGGTTAGCAGTCTCATCTGATTTTACTTTTGCTATCTTAAGTACATTATCTTTCTTATCTGCTTCAAAAAAAGAACATACTCTTTCAGGAGCAATGGTATTTTCAACTTCAAAGTAAGAGTTTCTGATAGAGATACCTTTTCCTTTCATCTCTTTCGAAAAACTCATCCAGTTTTCTAATGAAGTAGACACCACCTTTTTACCAATGACTGTAGTACCGTAACCTTTCTTCTTCACTACTAAGCCGTCATTGACCAGCATATCCATAGACTTTTTCACAGTCAATCTCGATACACCAAATAACTCTGCGATATCAATCTCTCTTGGTAATAATGTACCTTCCTTCATGTTGGCACTTTCAATTTCCTCCTTTACTACACGATAGAGTTGGCTGTAAAAAGCCTCACTGCTCTTTCCATCTATTTTCTTTCTAACAGTCTCAAATACTTCAAAATCTCTCATACATCAGCCATATCTACTTCTTAAGTACATGCGCAATGTATACCTATGTATATATAGCGCAAAATAATAAGAGTAAAAACAACAAGAATAATTACATTTTTTATTTACAGCTATCACCCAATAAATAACAATAAGCTGATTATCAGACTATTGATGTGTTTTTTGAATTTTAAACATGTAAACAAATATGTATACATACCATTAAATTAAACACACAAACAACACTTATTGAAATATTCCCTTACTTAATCTTTTCTTAAACAAGAGTATTATAGCCAATAACTATACATGCATGATTTACATACTACAGAGGTTATTAATCGGTTACCATCTATTCCATCCAACCGAACTACTCAACACTTTGACTTTAGCATGACCTACATTGATATTCCATATATCGAATATCACATAGCTAAACTTGTAAATGATAGCTTAAGCAAGAACGTATTTTGGTAAACATAGCTTTTGAATGGTATTTTGAAGCTAGTAAATCATCAACAAACACAATAAAACTAATAAGGGTATCGATGAGATACCCTTATTAGTTATTAGAAGATATACCCGAAAGGTTTACTTCTTAGCTTTCTTAAACATATTCTTCTTCCGTAAGTAGGACGCCGTTACGTATGCTGCACTCAGGCTACCTGCAAATCCACAACTGATCAGATCCTGTCCTGTCATATAGAAGTTCTTGATAGGCGTTTTGACATTTAGCTCATCACTATAAAATCGCTCAGGAGTATGATTCAAACCATATATTTCCCCTTTAGTATAATTCATAAAATGAGCAGTGGACAGTGGTGTCGAGAGTTCATAATAATCTACTTTACCTCTCAATTGCGGCAATTTTTCATATAAAGCTTCCAATAGCTTTTGAGAAAGCTGCTCCTTAAAATGCTCATAAGCTTCTCCCCTCTTTTTCCATGGTTGATTTTCCCATTCTTTGAAGTACTCATAATCACTTATAGTGATAATTTCCAATGTACTTTTTCCAGGGTAACGCATCTGCCAATCAGGATCTTTAGCTGCAGGAAAAGAGATATAGATAACAGGTAAGGCGGCTTCCTCCTGATCCTTGCGGTAAGCTTCCACAGAAGTATCATGGTTTACACCTGGGTATATCCAAAAGTTAGTCTTAGTAAGTTGCAATTCTTCAGCGGACCCATTCATACCTACATATAAGCATAAATGAGCTGAAGATGGCTTAACTTCTTCCAGTACTTTGGGTTTGGGAATATTGAGATATGGAGGAATAAGCTTTTCATAGGTTGTTACAAAACCTGCACTGCTGATCACACCTTTAGTAGCCTTGATACGATTACCATCCACCATCACTACCCCTTTAGCCTTGTTTTTCTCTACCCACAGTTCCTTTACTTCAGCATTAATATAGACTGCTCCCCCATATTGCTGTATTACTGGCTCTATGGATTTATAAATACTGGAACTACCTCCTACCGGATAAGAGCCACCATTAAAATAATGAGTCACCAACATCGTATGCATCAGGAAACTACTCTCTGATGGCGGAAGACCATAATCCCCATACTGACCAGTAAGTACCCCTATTAAAGTCTCATTTTGGGTAATTCCTTCCAGTACTTCTCGGGTGGTTTTTCCTTCAAAGGCTGCTGCCCTTTTCTTCATACTATTACCAAACAGCCATTTGAGCATACCAGGCATCCCTTTTCTCATAAACAGGCTGTAAGTCGCTTTACCCGCTTGCTTAAGTAACTCAAAGTACTGATCTATAGCATGTTTTTCATCAGGGAATTCATTGTAAAGAGATGCTTTATAATTCTGGATTCCTTTCCTTATCCCAAATACTTTTTCATCACCCAGATAAATACGATCATACTCCTCATCCATCTCCTCCCAACGAAGTGTTCCATCTGAGATATAAGACATCAAACGACTCGTTGTACTGCCTTCCCGATGTACCTCTCCAACATAGTGAATTCCAACATCCCACTCGTACCCCCTACGGGTAAATACATGGGTATAACCTCCGGGTGTATAGTGCCGCTCAAGGACAACACAACGAAAGCCTTCCTTTCCCAAGATGGCGGCAAGTCCAATACCACTTATTCCAGAGCCTATAATTACATAATCATAAGTGGAATCTGGTTTCTGTTTCTTATATGATTGGGGCATATCTATGTTTTTGGGCTAAACAAATAATTACTTCAAATCACATTGATTTATCCATGAAAATATAATCATAATAATGATTTAGCCTACTATTCTATTGAATAACCAAAGATAGTAATAGGCTACTGACGATTGAGGGGGGGTATTGATTCCTACATAAAGTCATAAATGCAAGATTAGTTTTTACGAATCATATCGCTCAGAACCAACAGGTATCTTCTCCTTTCAAACACTTCATATCAGCCAAATTCTTTTAATTAATGAAGATAACATATCTAATGAAGTAGCTTTTAAATGTTTATTTATCTAATCTCAACTGAACTTTAAACTTCTTAGAACTGCCATCACAGTACCATCAATAGAATTAGCACACTAAATCATGAAAGTATCTTATAAAAATGGATATGCCGCATTCGAACATATTGAGAAAATCAGCATCCACAAACACTTTTTCACGATGTTATTTGGAAGGACTTTCAAAGTATTATCAATTACTATCTCTGATTTGGCTACAGAAGCTAGCATAACTTTAGAAGGTGACTTCACCCTAATCCTATCTAGAAAAGTCTTACTTCTAATAAAAAATGAAGATGGGAAAAAACATCCTTTCATTATCCGTAATATAGAAATGAAAAATAATATCTCCCCGTACTCAGAGATGATTCATTATCAAGACTTAGATGGAAATACTTGGCGCTTTATAAAGACAATAAATTCAGTCACGACAACAATAGAAAATAAAGAAGTAATGATTAAACTTAGCTAATTATACAGTCATTTTTAGTGTAATAATAAAATGATAGAAGCGATACATATAAATTCAATTGACTTACCAATAAAGGAACGTAGGATAAAGAAATACATTCTGGTTTGGTGTTCTGAAGGGGAAATTGAAATGGAGATTGATAGTGTAAACTTTAAAGTTCCTGCTAACCACGCTGTCACTATTACCTCAGGACAGTTTCATAAATTTATAGAAACTCCAAATGCAAAAGGTATAGCCCTACAATTCACTTATGATTTTTTCTGTAAAGATGATAAAGATATCGAGCTTATATTCCAAAATGGGTTATTCTGCCATTTCGATCTAAATACAGTAATAGAGGTATCTGAACACCCAGCAATCGCAATACACTTAGATGGCATCATAAGAGAACTCAAAGAGAAACCTTACCAATACTTAAGTTCAATACATGCTAGAATTGAGCTTATTTTGATTGAAATCAATAGAGCCAAAATTCAGCAGGGGGAAGAAATTTGGAAGCCTGATGCCCTTTTCTTAAAATTCCTAGAGTTAATTAGGGCTGAATTCCAACACAGTCTACCTGTTAAATACTATGCTGAAAGGCTGGAAACTACGGAAGTAAGGTTAAATGAGCTTTCAAAACAACATGCAGGAAAAACAGCTCAGCAAATAATTCATGGGTTAATTGTGTCTGAAGCCAAAAGACTGTTTTACTATGAGAAGTTGTCAGTGAAAGAAACTTCATATGCACTTGGGTTCAATGACCCTTTCTACTTTTCTAATTTTTTTAAAAAGCATACAGCTTTATCTCCTCAATTATTTAAGGAACAAGTAGAGAACTGAAATATTACATGGTTATCTCATAATCTTCCATTCCTTGAGCAGATGAAACACTCCATCTTTGTTATGATAATTTATCGTTCGCAATTAAAACTAATAACCATGAGTACAAAGATGGAAGATTACATAGTTAACACGAATTCAGTAGCGTGGAAACCACTAAAAGAAGAAGGCGTTTATACGAAAGGTATTTATGTTAAACCTTTGCGGTATGATGAAAGTGGTAGACCCCCAAGCTTTTTGCTTAAACTTGAAAAAGGGGCAAGCTACCCCTATCATAATCATCCTGCTGGTGAAGAGCTATTTGTTTTAGAGGGAACATGCATTATTGAAGGAGCTACGCTTAAAAAAGGTAACTACCTATATACACCTCCAAATTTTAAGCACAGTGTTAAAACAGAAACAGGATGTGTACTGTATTTTCTTGTTCCTGAAGAGGTTGAAATATTGAATTATGTCTAAAATTGAAAGCCTTCTCATATAGAGAAGGCTTTTTATTACTTTCACCTACTGAAAAAAGTTCGGAATATATTGTATTGATCTATTTAGCTTTTTTTACCCTTTACTTTTTCACTCAAGACATCCACAAGTTTAAAAAGTGTTTTCTGAAATACTTGAAGCTCAGACATCGAAATAGTACTGTCACTAAATGAGTTTAGCATCTTCTCCGGAATAGTAACCGCTTTCTCTCTAAGTACGGTTCCTTTATCGGTCAGAGAAACCAATACACTTCTTTCATCTGTTTCAGATCTCTTTCTATCCAATAAATGCTTTTGTTCCAATCGCTTTAACAATGGAGTGACTGTATTGGTCTCCAAATGTAACAGGTGACTGATTTCGCTCACTGTCTGTTTTCCTTTTTCCCACAAGACCAACATGACTAAATATTGCGGATATGTAAGGTCCAATTCCTCCAAATAAGGGCCGTAAATTTTAGTTGTTAGCCTTGAGGCTGCATATAATGGAAAACACAACTGTTTTTCAAGAAAGAGTATTTCAGATTCGTCAGGCATAAATTATATTATTTTCTCAATGGAAGCCTCCATCCTATCAGGTTTAGTTGTTGGCGCAAATCGCTTAACAGGCTTCCCATTCTTATCAATTAGAAACTTTGTAAAGTTCCACTTTATTTTATTCCCTAAAAAGCCATTCAGCTCCGATTTTAGATACTCAAAGATAGGATGAGCATTTTCGCCATTAACATCTACTTTGTCAAACATCGGGAAGCTCACACCATAATTGAGTTGGCAAAACTCCTGAATATCCTCAGCACTGCCTGGCTCTTGCTCGCCAAACTGGTTACAAGGAAACCCTAGTACTACCAACCCACGATCCTTATACTTATTATATAGTTTTTCCAAACCTTTGTAATGAGGCGTAAGACCACATTTGCTTGCAGTATTTACCACCACAACCGTCTTACCTTTGAATGATTCCATTGGTACATTTTTACCTTGAATATTCGTGGCCTCAAATTCGTAAAATGTTTTACTTGACATAATGTTTCTCTTTTCTTGATTTTGAAATTATATACTTCAATGCACCTGTAGACCATAATGCCCAAAGAATAAGTACCGGCTGGAAAAACAGCCTGATCAGTCTTTTTTGGTCTGTGTCCAATCCAAAAGCATCAATACCATTTGTGTATTGCGAAATGTTACCCGGAAAAATGAGTACATAAAAAGTAGCTAATGCAAGGCCAACATACACTTTGTGCTTTGACCAGAATATCATAGCTAACCCTAGTGCAATCTCCACTACTCCTGAGGAAATCACGACAAAATCCATAAATGCTGGATCGTTAGGTAGCCATCTAGGTACTTGAGCCAGAAACTCTTCACGTTGAAACGTCAAATGACCGACTCCCGGCAATACCATCATCAGTCCTAAAAGGACTCTAAATACGTTTTGAAGTGCTGTTGTTTTCATATTTATATCTTGCTTGATTATATCGCACACGATATAAAATTGAAAATATAAATATTGATAATCAAGTGATACTCGAATAATATTGGAATAACCTTAATTTTGGTGCTATTAAGGCTATTTAGAAATAGGTATTGGATTATAAAAACCTGTAAATCACCTCAAGAGAAGTATCATCTCTAAAATATTACTCCCTTCCCAATCAAGAGTTACAAAAACAAAAGGTCTTTCGGTTTCAATTTCCAAAAGACCTACTTACAGCTTAAGAATTAATTGCTTCTTCTATAGAATCACGATACTGTATATCAAATCGGGTAATATCAAAGTCAGGAAAATCCTGTTCAATTTTGGCTCTACCGGCTTTGACAGCTTCTTCAAACCAACCCAAATCTTTAGGCAATATTTTTCTGTGTACTTTCAAGCCATACCGGTACAAATCTTCTTTCCAAGTTACAAAGTACCATTCCATGCTTGGCTGGTGAAAGGTTTTCATGGCACGCTTATCAAAAATGAATTTTTCAATATTCAGTAGCGCGACCATATCTCCCATATCCTCAAACATCTCAATAAAGTCTTCAATTGGAATATATTCTTTAGTAGCCTCACAAATCAAGGTTGGCTGTTTGGCTACCTTATAAAGTTTAGCATACGGATATTCTTTCAAAAATACTTTTACTGTCTGTTCTGATGCTGTTATACTTTCCACTTGTATATTATTTATAGTTGGACTCCAATTACCAATATATCATCAATCTGTTGACTGCTTCCTCTAAAGTTTGAAAGCTCCATCTCCAAAGCTTTCTTCTGACCTTTCAATGGGATATCCCAAAATGTGGCAATCAGCCTTTTAAGCCTCTTTGCTGTATATTTTTGACCATGAACGGAAAACTGGTCAGGAAAACCATCAGAGAAAAGGTACAACTTCTCCCCTTTGCTATACTGAAGTTGGTGATCTTTCAGAGATGTTTTTCTGGAAGAGTTTTCACCCACATAATACCTTGCACCTTTAATTGCACGCTGATGTGTTCCATCCAAAAGCAATATTTGCTGGTGTGTCCCACTGAATATCAAGGTATTTGTAGACTCATCCAAAATACACAATGAAATGTCCAGTCCATTTTTACCTCTTAATTCATTTTGCTCATCATTATTCAGCAGGTAATGGATTTTTTGATCCAATGCTTCGATGATTTCACTAGGAGAAGTAATCACTTTACCTGTCACCAATTGATCCAAAGCTGTAGACACAAGCATGGTCAACATCGCTCCGGGAATACCATGTCCAGTACAATCTATTGCGGCAATGTATTTCAGATGGTTATGCTTGTGGACCCAATACGAGTCACCACTCAACTGATCCTTCGGCTTTAAGAAGATAAAATAGTCGTCAAAAATCTGATCGAGTTTGGTCTTTGCAGGCAAAATCGATTGTTGAAGTCTTGTAGCATAGGATATGCTACCCTGCAATTGATGATTTGTCTTTTCTAAAGCTGCTTTTGACTCACTTAGCTGCAAGGTGGCTTTTTGCATATTAGCGATTGTTATTTCCAGCATCTGCTGTTGTGCCTCAAACCGCTCCTTCCAGTAGCGAGCATCTTGTGAGGACGTCTCTGCCATTCCTAAATTTGTTTTTGGGGTAAATAGTCTAAGCTACCTCCGCCAACAAACTGAACAATCAGAATGTTTGGAAGAAATTGTAATATTTGAAGTTTTCATATGCGATATAAAGTCTAAACCGCAATCGCCCAATCTTAATCAATCATCTTAGGTAAGTAAAAAAATCAGGTATTCAAGCTTATAGCTGATTCCATATGCTGGTAATTTTGGACATAAAAAAACATGAGCCAACACCGAAATTACCAATCGGGATGACCCATGTTTTCAATAAAGTAGGTTATGGCTTATTCAGCCAGTGTAATTGTCAGCTTCCCAACATACCCATCACCCAATGGATCTGGGTTTGCTCCGTCTGCATAACCACTCCAAGCAAAGTCAATTACAATAGTTTGTGTTGCAGGATCATAGGTCCCTGCTGATGATTGTATATAATAATTAGGGGTATCGTTATCCTGAACAGAATATAGCTGTAAAGGCACTTCTACAGTGTTATTCTCTTCATCAATCAGTAGCTCAAACTCTCCATCGTAGTAGTTGATTGCATCTCCTTTTACCAATATACGATTACACGTTTTAGTATTTGGCTCAAGTACTACACCAGGATTATTACCACTGTAATCTGGATCTTCATCTTCATAATCCAGTGTGACCGCCTTATTCAAAAATGCCTCTCCCAATGCTGTACATGGCGAATAAGCACCCAATGAAATCTTCAAGTTGCCATCATAATAATTATAAGTAGAAGCCTTATACTCAGCCAGCAAATCAATCGTAGAAGGGTCTGTTCCTTTGGCGTAAGAAAACCAAAGAATATTAACACTTATCTCTCCACTAGTAATGTCAATAGTACCTTCTTCAATAGCTACGATGTAATAATCTTCACCATCCTTACTGCCATACTTTTGCTGAGGAATGTTTACCGTTCCTTTCTCCTCGTTGATTTCTATATCAAAAGCACCTGCAAACAAGGCTAATGCATCACCTGTCACCCTTAGTTTATTACATGCCAACACATCTGAAGGTTCCACGATCAAACCAGCAGGGTCTGTTCCGCTATATTTTGCCGAATCATAGAAATCTGTATAAGCCAGATTGACCACATTCTCCAACAATACCTCAGATACAGCAATACATGAATTGTACTCTGGTTTATCTTCATTACTTAGAAAAACAGCTGCTTGAACATAAGAATCAGCTTTGCCCAAGCCTAAGTTTACAGCAGCACCACTCACACCTGTAAGCGTAACAGTAATATTGACATCATTGTCAATTTCCTCATTATTTATCGGCATCAGAAAGATATCAGCAGTGTACTCACCTGAAGCAATCGTTACTTTTCCATTGCTTTCGTCTTTGATTCTGCTTTCCCAACCTGCATCACCTTCAACCTTATAAGTTACTTCCAAAGGGGCATTCACAGCACTGGTTGTGGTTAGACGAACCTGTACTCGCAATGCACCTTCAGCATCTTCTGAAGTATTAAAGTCTGTATCTACTAAAGATACATAAGCAGCCCCTTGATATACTTCATTTTCCTGCTCTTCACAAGCTGTGACTCCCAACAGCAATAAGCTGCAAAGAACCCACCAGTTATTGATATATTTTTTCATGGTTATGTTCTCTTTTTGTAATCGAAAAAATTACTGCCATTTAGAAGATTGTTTCAGGTTGCTGTTCACAACCAATTCCCTGTTTGGAATAGGGAAGATCCAATACTTGCTTCCTGCAGGCAAGGCATCTACGGTTACCTTAGGTTGGTCTGCCATAGCTGTTCTGTCCAGATTCAATCCCAAACGCTTCAGGTCATAAAATCGATGTCCTTCAAATGCCAGTTCTCTTCTTCTTTCCTCAAGAATCATATCCTCGTCCAACGTTGTTACATCAGTCACTCCTTCAATACGGTTACTTCTTAAGGCATTGAAGCTTTCTAGTGCCTCAGCTGTATTTCCAATACGGAAGTTGGCTTCTGCACTGATCAGGTAAATCTCACCCATACGAATCACCTCAATGGATCTTTGCTCATTTTCAGCTTCACCTTTGTATTTTACAACCACCTGTCCCAAGTCTGCATCATCCATGAGATAAGCACCTTTACGTACATCAGCTTCCTCATAGAGGTCAAACAATTCTGGAGAAGGACGCTTTAGGATACCTGCAGTATTAGGGGCAAAATATCCTGAGAAATACGAATCACCATCTTTAGCAAACACCTTAAACAATACTTCATCAGAATGGTCTCCGATCTCCCAAATACTGCTAAATGAATTAATATCTGATAACATAGTAGCCTTGCTATCAATAACAGCATCAGCATATTTAGCTGCATTTTCATAGTCTCCAGCATAGAGTGCTACTCTAGCTGCCAATGCTCGTGCCGTATTAGCATTGAAACGGAATACATCACCTGTATTTTTTCCATCCAATAACAACACCGCTTGTTCCAAGTCTTTAAAGATCTGGTCATATACTTCCTTGACAGTATTTCTAGCAGGGCTGGATATTTCAGAAGCAAGCATCACAGGAATACCAGAATCGGCTTCGTTAAAGTTTCTTTCCATAGAAACACCAAAGTTCTTCAACAGGTCGAAATGCCCCATAGCACGAAGTACCAATGCCTCTCCCTTGATCTTGGCTTCCAGTCCTTCATTGGTTCCTTCAAATAACGCTAATTTCGCTAATGTGAAATTGACTCTGTCAATAAGCGTATAACCATTAAGCCATGCATTCTCCAAACCACCACTAGCTACAGAGAAGTTGAAGTTACCAAAGATCAATACTGTTCCTCCACCAGTGCTGGGTGTATTGTAAAGGTTATCGGCCATCATTTCTGGGATTGTCATGCTGTAGTGCAGATAATCCCCATCAAAATCTGTCAATGTATTATAGGCTCCAATCAATGCTTTTTCTACGTCTTCTACAGACTTAAAAGCATTTAACTCTGTCTGGCTTTCAAAAGGTTCCTCCTTCAAAAAGCCCTCACAGCTGCTCATCATCAAAGATGCAACTGCCAATACTTTTAAAACTGATTTATATCTGAATCTCATGATTAATCTTCTATTTAGTTATCAGAATGTTAGATCAAGTCCTACTGTGAATACCCTGCTAAGTGGGTAAGCATTGCTTTCACCTCCTGATGATGTACCATTGTTAGTAGACTGATACGGTGTTGACATTTCAGGGTCGATTCCAGAGAATGATGTGAAAGTCATCAGGTTTTCACCTTGCACATAAATTCTTGCATTGTCCATACCCATTTTTTCTGCCAAGCTGATCGGTAATGAATAAGAAAGGCTCACATTTTTCAGCCTTAGGAATGAAGCATCTTCCCAATAGTCAGACGTAGCAAAAAGTTCTTGTCCTGCTTCTGGCTTCGGTAAGGAAGCAATGTCTCCAGGTTTCATCCATGCATCTGTCAGCAATCTTGCAGAATGGTTCTGATCTGCATATAATACACGCTCGATCTCAACACGGTCCCAGTTCAGTTTGGTTGCTCCCTGTTCCCAGTTAAACAAGACATTTAATGTCAGTCCTTTCCAAGACATGTTTGTTCCGAAGCCTCCAAACCAAGGTGCTTCTGTCGTACCGATAATCACACGTTCTGCCAAACTTCTGTCGTCCACAATAGAGCCATCAGCGTTTCTGAACAGTAGTCGTCCTGTAGCGGGATCAACACCTGCCTTGTCATAAGAACGCGCCATAAACAATGGATACCCTTCGATATTGGCTAACTCATCAATCTGCAACTGACCATATCCCCTGTACTCGATTCCCTCATCGTTAAGTTCCAATGCCTCTGACTGGTTGTATGATACGTTACCAAAAACCTTCAACTGGAAATCTCTAGTCAATACTAACCTTGAGCTAAGTGAGAGTTCTATACCTCTGTTTCTTAGACGAGCATTGTTTCGAGTTTGGCTCACAAAGCCTGATGTATATGGCAATGGTGTATTGATAAAGGACTCCGAAGAAAGGTTATTATAAAGGTTCAAACTACCTCCCAGTTTTGCATCAAACAAGTCAAAGTCTACACCTACGTTTGCTTGCTTGGATACTTCCCATTGTAGATCTGGGTTAGAAGGCTTATCTCTATAAATACCATTTTGACCATTGTAACTGATTGGAGCCAGTGTAGCCAAAGATCCATATCGGCTAATGGCTCCTTGGTTACCTACAGTACCATAAGACACTCTCAACTTCAGGTTGTTGACAAAGTTAACTCCCTCCATAAAAGTCTCATCTGAAATAACCCATCCACCACCAACGCTATAGAAGTTACCCCATTGGTTATTGGCTCCAAATACTGATGTTCCATCCCTACGGAACACCGCTCTCAGGATATATTTTGATTTGTAATCGTAATCAGCACTCGCAAAGTACGATAGCTGTGTAAAACGCTTGTCATACACCCCACTTACCAACGGTACATTAACATCCGGAGAGTGCAATGCTGGAGTTGTTTCATTATCAAACCCATATACAGTAAAGCCTTCGCTATTTCCATCCTCCAGGATATATTCCTGATAAACGCCTAATGACAATCCGTGATCGCCAAAGTTTTTTCTGTATTGTAATGCATTGGTACCGCTTAACAGGTAGTCCTGATAAGTATAAGAAGCTAAACTTCCTTTATCACCAGGTGTCAAATTCGCATACAAACTGTTAGGAGAAATAATATCCCTTGTCTTTTTCTGATCATATTCAATACCCGTTCTCGACCATACTTTTAGGTTATCAGTCAAGTCGTATGTCAGTTTCAAACTAGATACGATACCCAATAAGTTGCGAGAATTTTCACCTTTTTCAATTCTTTCAAAAGCGTTGCTTCCATTATAATCCAAAGGTAGATAGTTGCCGTTCTCATCCTGACTTTTGTAGTAGGGAAGCATGGTCATCACATTGTATGCATCATTTTTGTAAACATCATCTACCCTAGCGATTGCCAATTGTGTCTTGAGATCAAGTGAAAAACGATTTAACTTCTGTGAGAAGTTGGCCCTTAATGTACCTCTCTCCATTCCTGTCTTAATCACGACACCTTCCTGATTAAAGTAGTTACCAGAAAGATAGAATTTACTGTCATCATCCCCACCTGAAACACTCAACTGATGTGACTGTGTAATTCCTGTACGGAAAAACATGTCATACCAATCAGAAGTGTGCTCAGTGTCTACTTCCTGTAGCATATAACTATACCCACCTGGGTTGTAAGAGGGGCCATCTTGAATAATTTTCTCGAACTCAACACGTTGTTGTGAGTTCATCATATCAAAACCATTTGAAGTTGCCTCTGCGATACCAACATAAGAGTTAAGCCTGAATTGGGTCTTGCCTGAATTTTTACCTGATTTGGTTGTAACGACTACAACACCTGCTGCTCCTCTGGACCCATACATTGCTACGGCAGAAGCATCTTTCAGCACCTGATATGACTCAAAATCATTAGGATTCAGGGTGGCAAAAGTCTCCCCATCAACTGGTATACCATCAACAATAAATAGTGCATTGTTTGCTCCTGCTAGTGAGCCTGTGCCTCTCACTTTTACTGTAGCAGGGCTACCAGGCGCTTTATTATTCATATTGACCTTTACTCCTGAAGCCTGTCCTTGTAGTGCCTGATCAAAAGTAGTTAATGGGCGCTGCTCCAAAGCGGCAGCATCTACTACTTCCACTGAAGAGGTCATTTTTTTGATATCCTGAGTTGAATATCCATCGACAACAACCTCCTGTAATTGGATAGCATCTTCCTCTAGAATGATCTTAAAAGTTGTCTGATTATTAATTGGTATAATTTCCGTTTTATAGCCCAAAAACCTCACCTCAATATCTGTAGCCAATTGAGAAACTACGAGCGTAAACTCGCCATCAAAATTAGTAACTGTCCCTTGAGAAGTTCCACTTACCAAAATTGTAACTCCAGGTAGTGGAGTCGCTCCATCAGTAACTGTTCCGGAAATAGTTCGCTCTTGTGCGAACGTTGTTATCACCATGCACAGCATGGCGACAAACAATGAAAGTAGCCTTTTCATTATAGAAAAATTACAGATTGTAATAAATGAATAATTGTTAGAGTCTTGTAAGTTTTAAACTTCAAAAAATAGGCAATCAGTAACAGCTACTACACATTGTGAGCAACTGCTTCACTTATCACAACCAAAAAGGAAAGAAGTTCAGGCATACAAAGCAGGGACCATATCGCGTACATATCCCCAATCACAATTGAAGCTGTACAACGGGTACACTATTTTGTTTCTCTTTTTTCAAAGAAATACAAAGCCATCACTACCTGCCAATAACAGTGTGAAAAGACAACCAAGAATTTTACCTATTGAAGTTTTTAATATTCGTAAAGAATGAAGTAAATTGGAATTTAGATAGAAAAGGTTGCACTGAATTTACCCGCCAAGATATTTCTCAGTTACATAATTAATAAACTTTTCTCCCTATATACCTATCCCTCCTTGCCAGGGCTAGCAGTCGAAGATAGGCTGCAAACCCATAAGCTGAAGTGGCTTGCAATCCGAAAGTTGAAGTGTAAAAATTGCGTTCATCTTTATAAGTTGGTATCGTTTATTCGATAAATCCAATATTAACAAGTGTTTGTATTAAATACAATATGTAAGCCCATTTTTTAATAAATGTCGCATCAAAACATATAATGTTAAGGTTTTTTGAACCAAAACAGAATATTATAAACATAAATAGGTCATGAAAAAGATCATCATATATATTCTTTTCACTGTTTTTATTATCAGTTGCCACAAAGAAAATTCTGATAACAAAGTAAAGTTAGCCTCAAATAATAGTGTTGCTGACATAGAAGGAAAGCTATTTATTATCGGAGGAGGAAAAAGGCCTCCATCACTTATACAATCACTGATTGAAGAAGCTGGCATTACCCCACAGGACAGTATTGCTATTTTACCACTTTCAAGCAGTGAACCAGACACCTCCTTCTTTTATGCAAAGAAGCAGTTTACAGAACAAGGTTTCACCAAGGTTCATAACTTTTATATAGGTGACTCTCTTCCTTCAGCTGATATACTTAGTACACTTGACCGTTATCCTCTAATATATTTACCAGGAGGAGATCAAAACCTATTCATGCAACGCATACAAGGTAGTGAGGTCAAAGCCATCTTGCAGCAAGCATATCAAAAGGGAACTACCATTGCCGGAACTAGTGCTGGTGCAGCCCTTATGAGTCAACACATGATTACAGGTAACGAAAAGAATCACACTGAATACCGCTCTACCCCTGCTGTTATTGAAAAAGGTAATATCGAAATAATGGAAGGACTGGGACTATTCCCTCAAGCCATTATTGACCAACATTTTGTTGCTAGAAGCCGCTATAACCGCATCATTAGTACAGCTATTGAGTACCCTCAATTACATTCTATTGGCATTGATGAATCCACTGCCCTATGTATTTCCCAAGGAAAAACAGCAAAGGTATACGGAGCTGCTCAGGTTGTGAAAATTTCTAACCCAAAAGCCAGTTTAAAACAGTCACAAAATAAGCTGGGAGGCAATGGCCTTCAATTGGACATATACCTTTCAGGTGAGACTTTTGAAATAAAATAGGCTCTTAACTGAATAGTTCGAGTGATACTGGAAAGAAGGTGATTGGATATCAACTTTCTTTCCTCCTGCCTATGCATTGAACTGTATGAATAACAAGATTGGGGTCTTGAAATGAAGGATACCCAAAATAAAAATACATGGAACATGAAATTTAAACTGCCAGAAACACTTGTCATAGTCAGTGGTATACTGCTACTTTTTATAGGGCTCACGTGGGTCGTTCCCGCTGGTGAATTTGAGAGAACTGTTGTCAATAATCGGACGATACTTGTAGCAGGCTCATACCAAGAAGTCAACCCTGCTCCTCAGTCATTGCTTTCCTTTTTCACTGCTCCTATAAGAGGGTTTGCCTCTGCTGCTGAGGTTATTGCCTTTATCTTTATTGTAGGTGGAGCCTTTGGAATGCTGAATGCAACTGGGGCCATCAATGCTGGCTTACAAAAGCTTGTGTTTTTCAGTAGCAAGCACCCTATGTACAAGTGGCTGATCATTCCTTTTATCATGCTTATTTTCTCTTTTGCTGGAGCAACTTTTGGGATGAGTGAAGAGGTATTGGTTTTTATCTTGATTACCATTCCATTGGCCCATGCCATGCAACTGGATACAATCGTAGGAGTTGCCATTCCATTTGTAGGGGCTGGAGCTGGATTCGCTGGGGCATTCTACAATCCTTTTACAATAGGAATAGCCCAAGGGATTGCCCAACTTCCTACATTCAGTGGGTTGCAGTACCGTTTTATGGTGTGGATTATCATGACTTTTTTGGCGATTGGCTTTGTCATGTTTTATGCATTAAGGATTTCTAAGTCTACCTCAAAAAGTATCCTATATGGTAAAGACGTATTGCTGAATGAGAAAAGTAACAAGCTACAAGCGGAAGAGATTCCCCTAACTCCTCAGCGTACTATCATACTGATTGGATTTGGTATTGCCTTACTGCTATTGGCTTGGGGCGTCAAAGTACATGGGTGGTATATGGTAGAGATTGGGGCACTTTTCTTCGGTCTAGGATTAATCTCCTCTATCATTAGCCGAATGGATACCAGTACCATGGTAAAAGCATTTACAGAGGGCGCCAAGGAGATGATGACAGCTTGTCTTGTTGTGGCATTTTGTAAAGGTATTCTTTTAGTTGCTGAGGATGGTAAGATCATTGACAGCCTGCTGTTTTACATTTCAGAACCTGTCAAAAATATGCCTAAGGCCCTATCTGTGGAAGTGATGTTTTTGGTACAGAGCACGCTCAACTTGTTTTTACCTTCGGGTTCTGGACAAGCAGCGCTTACGATGCCAATCATGGCTCCATTAAGTGACCTTCTAGGGGTCAGTCGACAAACGGCTGTTTTAGCATTCCAACTGGGAGATGGACTTACCAATATGATCATCCCCACCAGTGGCGTAACTATGGGAGTACTTGCCATTGCCAAGATTCCTTATGACAAATGGCTTAAATGGATGATGCCCCTTTTTATATTACTTACCTTAGCTGGTATGGTATTACTGTTAGGACCAGTAATATTATTTGAATGGCATTAATAAAAAAGAGGTTTATGGTTATACCCATAAACCTCTTTAATCATTATCTATAAATAGCTACCATCGGTAGCTCTTGGTCAGAACATACCTTACCTCGATACATTCCTTCTGAATTAAAGACTAGCTCAATATTACCATCCTTATCAATGGCAATGATTCCCCCTTCACCATTACATTTGACCAACTGGTCCATTACCACTTTATTGGCAGCCTCTTTCAAGGACATACCACCAAATTCCATTCTGGCTGAAATATCCCTTGCCACTGTGTTTTGGATAAAGTGTTCTCCGTATCCCGTGCAGGACACCGCACAAGAATGATTGTCCGCATAAGTACCACAGCCTATCAAAGCACTGTCGCCCAATCGGCCAAATTTCTTGTTGGTTAAGCCTCCTGTAGACGTTGCAGCTGCCAGGTTACCTTCCATATCAAGTGCTACAGCTCCTACTGTTCCAAACTTGTAATCTCCTCCCTTTGCGTCTTGGTTCTGAATGATTGGGTCTTCATGTTGCAAGTTTGAAGCGCCATCATGATCTAAAAGTGCTCGATCTTCGTTCTTGACCGCTTGCCATTGATTATAGCGTTCTTCTGTATAAAAATAATCAGGTGATACCTTTTTCAATTCGTCAAACTGATCTGCATACCGCTCTGCTCCTTTCCCATTCAAGAATACAAACCTGTCGTCTTCCAAAACTTTCTTGGCTAAAGAAATAGGGTTTTTCACGCTCTTGACTTCTGCTATAGCCCCTGCAATACGATGCTTTCCGCACATAATGGATGCTTCCATTTCATTGGTTCCCTCATTGGAAAAAACCGCTCCTCTACCGGCATTAAACAAAGGGCTATCTTCCATTACTTTTACCGCTGCCTCTACTGCCTCCAAAGCTGAACCTTCATTCTGAAGGATTACTTGTCCTGCTTTAAGCGCTTTTTCCAAAGCCTCATTATACGCCATCTCCAAAGCAGGGGTCATCATTGAAGGCAATATTGTTCCTGCGCCACCATGAATGGCCAAAGCATATTTCTTCATTAAATAGTGTGATTATTCTGGTTCATAAAGCTCTCCAACTTATAAAAAGGACCTATATTAGAATAAGTCCATCAAAAGACAGGAAAGTTCTTGGCGGGCGTGTAAATATAGGGAGGATTCGTGAAATAACTAAATGTGCGACCTCAAAGAGGGTTTTAAGATGAAGTCGATAAATACGCTCTGATTAGTATTCTTCAACAGTCTAAAGATATTAAACCTTCTCTTTTCGTATTTCAAAATAACATCACTATCAGATTGATAATCTGCATCATAATAAAAAATCAAATTAATCCCACTATCAATTGTAATGCTAGATCAGTTCAATTCTTTTGGGTGTAATAATCGGAGAGAAAAGAATAGAAGGTTAAAAAATTTAACTTCCGACAAGCTTGTTCCATTTACTACTGGTTCCGTATGTTTTATAAAGTCAGCAACTTGATATTATTTATGAAGATCTACGAGTCTTTGCTCTTGCCGCTCGTTTACTAGTTGTAAGTGGTTTGGTCTGATTAAAAGTGGATACCATACATTTGCCGCTGGTTGTCTGTTATAATTTGTATCCAATCCATAATACACATTCACTTCAGGATAGCTATTCATTTTTCCTCTCATAAATAACCAATTCAGGTAAGCTACTGTAGACCAACAAATTCCTCCATCTGCTAAATGTACCTCTTGACATCCCATTGCCATTAGCCCAATGTCTTCAGGAGACATTACCCGAAATGAAACATTTGGCGATTCGCAGAGTGTCTCTTTCAAGGTATTCAAATATATCTCTTCATCACCAAATGGGGTAACTGCGATTACAGTGCTTTTCCCATCCAAAATAATTTTATTGATAAGCTCCTTGGTAATGCATTTCTCTTTACCTCCTGCTACCGGAAGAATCATGCGATAAGGTGACGTCTCGATAGGTACTTGTTTGGAAGGTTTCAGTAAAGGAAATATGTTTTTATTAGTAAGCGGTAAACCGATCGCTAACCGTATTTGTTCACTCATGTGAGGCATTTCAGAGGAATAAGCATTAAGGTCTCCCACTCTAAAAATTTGTTGTGGGAGTATCCCTGATCTTATTAGTTCTTTCTGCCAAAGATTCCCTTGCTGATCTCCAAATGGCTTGAAAATAACCACCTGGTCTACAAGAACCGCTTCTTTTAACAGCTCAATACCCAACCCATCATCTTCTAAAAGAATCGTATCAAACTCATACGTACCTCTCAATGTTGCTTGCAATCCCTGATGCGTTGCAAAAGTAATGTTGTAGCCATTCTTCTGATAAGCATTGGCTACTGCTGACACTAGCAATACATCTCCTATTTTACCAGGGCAATTGGGTGCTATATTTCCATTACATAACCAAAGCAACCTCATACAATTATATTTTTATGTAGAGTGGCAAAAACTTTTTCAAGAGCACTATATATCATTAGATGATCAGCAATAGTCTTACTAATACTCCCAACAATTTGGACCTTTAATATCAAGATCCAAGATTGGTGTCTTTGTACTGCACTTCAATCATTATTCTAATGTGTAGAGATTTATCCCTAGATAAAAAAAGCTCTTGATCTAAAAATCAAGAGCTAATTTTTTTAATAGTGTATTTCGTCTGTAAATATGGGTTATTACTGAAGTATAATTTTCACTTCCTTCCCGTTTACTTCATACTTTGCATTAAGTGAAAAACAGATATTATCTAATATGTTATTTAATGATGAGGTATCGAACTTCCCAGTAAACTGTGCGTCATTTTTATTTTGACTTCCGATTAAAGTCACTTTCACACCGTACCACCTTTCTAATTCAGTCACTACATCATTAAGGCTGCTTTTATCAAATACAATTATTTTTTGCATCCACAACAGCTCTTTTTCTGGGTCAAAGTCAACTATTTGTTCTGCTTTGGTTGAACGGTTATAAATAAACTGTTTACCTGGCACCAACTTTACATCTACCTGATCAGATTTCACACTTACGCTACCCTCTACCAATGATACCTTTACATCCTCATCAGTTGCATAAGCAGCGACATTAAACTGAGTTCCATGTACAACTGTCTCAACATTACCGGCAAATACCGTAAATGGTCTCTTCGGGTCCTTTGCAATATCAAAATAGGCCTCACCCACTAGCTCTACATTTCTTTTATTGTTGGTATAGACTGCTGGGTACTTCAGCGTACTACCTGCCTTCAATGTGACAATCGAGCCATCTGCCAACTTAACTTCTTCAATTCCTCTTGCTACGGTCTTCTCCACCAAGGCTATACTTGGTGTGGTAATTACCTCATCCGCATTGCGTTGATTGAAAGTAAACCACATTCCTACTAATAGCAAGACAGATGCTGCTGCTATATATCCCCAATATTTAGGGAGTCCACTTTTGTTTTTGTCCGCTGTAAATGTTGCCTGATAGGTATCTTCCACATCAATGGTCTGCTGTCGGATAAAATCCCACTCGCTCTCCACATCCTGCGTATACTTATCCTTAAGCAACTCAAAATCTTGATCCATTACTTGAAGTAGCGATACGGCCTCGTCTACTTCTTCTTTTTTTTCAGGATGGTCACTGACCCATTTATCCCAAAACTTTTTAGCTTCAGGATCTTTTCCCTTCATGGCTGAAAGGAAGTAGTCATCCATCAAAAAATCATCCGTACTATATTCTGTATATTTCATTGTTTCTATTTTGAATCAATTTTGGGCTTGAATCCAAAATTAATACTTTATCTCTTTTAGTATAAAGAATTATTATTTTTGGATTTGTACTCATACTGAGTTGAAATCTTTACAAAAAGGGAAATGTGAGAACCCATAACATAATCATGAAACACTTATCTTTCAGGTTTTCCTTCCTCAACACGTTGATTGCCCGATGTATCACATTTCTTACAGACTGATACTGCAAGCCCATAATCTCTGAAATTTCCTCATAACTCAACCCCTTGTAATATTTGAGATAAACAGCCTCTCGTTGTCTGCCACTCAATTTATCCATTGCCAAGCTAATGTTTTTAGAGAGACTCTCAGACTGTTCTTCATTTATCATTTCCTTCTCATGCGATTGTGCCACTTCAGTAGGTTGATTTTCATCAATATCCACCAGCTTACCATCTTTTGAAAGTGCTCTGATAATGTTGTTTCGCATGGATCGCAACAAATAACTTTCAATAGACCGTACATCGCTTAACTTCACCCTGTTATTCCATAGTTTACAGAAAAGCTCCTGAACTGTATCCTTGGTTAAAGCTTCATCTTTTGAAATCTTTACTCCATATCCCATCAAAACAGGATAGTAGCTTTTAAAGATAAATTCAAATGCCTCTTTATCACCTTCCCTTAGTTTCCCCCAAATCTCTTGGTCAGTTTTATTATTGTAAGTAGTTTTTATTTTCATTCTCAAAAGGGGATCTATATCTCACTTATTTTAAATACAATACCTGCCTATTTATTTTCACTCTAAAAATGAACGCGTTAATCTCCAATAAAAATAATATCATTTTCGACTTACATTTTAATCATTTTCATATAAATAATCAGATATACAATTGGATTTATTATTCAAGCCAGCACAACAGAAGAGGAGGTTTTTCAATATTTGCAACTTAATTATTTTCCTCCTGCCCACCATAATTTTGTTGTCATCAAATCTCCACCAATCCTTTGTGTTGCTGCTGATACACTTTCACCATTAAGTGTTTTTTCAGTTGAAGGATACTTTAATCGCTGTGGCATTTTTCCACCTGTTTCACCTCCTGAAGGAACTGTATATAAACTTGGGTAGCCAGTTCTACGGTACTCTGCCCAAGACTCGAAGCCATTATTGATATTGGCTATCCATTTCTGGGTAATGATTTGCTCCAAAGCATTGGTAGAGGTTAGTTTACCTGCCTCAGTTCTAAGGTAATCATCCACTTCAGCCTCCCCAATATTAAACATCTCCATGGAGGCTCTGATACCATTTTGGTAATGTTGTTCAGCATTACCTGATAACCACCCTTTTAAGCAAGCTTCTGCTTGGAGAAAGCATACTTCTGCATATAAGTATAGGTAAGTAGGGTAATCAGGTGCTATCATCAAACTACTGGTTCTGGAATATCTATTTTTCTCATAATGAACCAACTGATCAGGAGACACTCCATTAATCATTCCTTTATATAATTCTCCTTTCTCATTGTTAAACGTCTCCAGTTTGTTTTTCAAAAGTGTTGAAGAAGAACGTTCTACCAAAGAAGTGACAAAAGCTTCAATCGTCTCAATGCCTTGCTTCCCAGTTTCACTAATACCATCTCTTTGAAGCAATAACTCCATATAACTCTTGATCAGTTGACGCTCCAAATCAGTATAAAGATCAGCAGAAACTGAATTATCAGCATATTCATGAACCGCTGAAAGCAAGCTACGTAATTGGTCAACATAGTATTGCACTGGATCAGCCATTTTTTCCAATCTAGGGTCATTGAGTGACTTGAGTCTATCTACCAAATATTTACTGACCCTATACTCATCAAATTTATCTATCCACATGATAGGGTTTTGGTTTCGCTCATTGCCGCCTTCTGCCATTACCTGCATTTTTACAGAATGCTCATTGGACTGTAACAGTTCATACTGATCCATCTTCTTGATGTACTGCATCGTCATTTCCGGTGCTACATTGCTAACTCTTATTGCCAGCTTCAAGATCATGGATTGAGCAAACCTTCTCCACTGTCCAAGATCATCATTGAAAAGTATATCGGCAGCTCCCCACTCTACATTAGGATCTTCTTTTGGTAACATGTCCAATGCCATTACCAATTTGTCAAGCATCTGTTCATACACCTGCTTTTGGGTGTCAAAGGCAGGACTAATGTTTTCTCCAAAAGCTTGTGAATAAGGAATATCACCCCAAATATCAGTTACCCTATGCAATAGAAATACCTCCCAGATCATGGCACAAGCTTCTTTTTTGGACTGGTCACTTTCTCTTGACAAGTAAGCTGCATGGTGAGCATAACTCAGGAAGCTTCCATACTTATCTGCATAGTTCCCATTCCAAAAATAGTCAGCCCACTCATCATTATAGTAATATGAATCTGTATACCAACCCTCCTTGAAGTTGGCATAATACTGAGAGTAAAAGTTGACATACAGCTGTTGCATACGCTGATAATAGGTATAGTCCAAACTCCCCAGTCTCAAGCTTCGGGTAAAGATAGGTTCAGGTTCCAGCTCGGTCATACCTGTCTTACTGGTATTAATCTCATCAAAATGTCCTGTACAAGCCCCCAACAGCATAGATAACAACAGACCACTTGCTACCAACCAACTAATACCTAGTGTATATGTCCTTATCATAATTCAAAACTTTCCAGTAATCGAAACACCAACGCTCCTTGCGGTTGGATGCGAATACCTCTCAATTCCAATTGCATTTTCAAATTTCAGTACGGCATCAGGATCTATTCCCGGAGCTTTCCGATACAAGTATTGTAAGTTGCTCGCCACCAAGGATATCCTTAAATAGTCAAGATTTGTTCTCTCCAGTCGCTTATTGGAAAATGTGTAACCTACTGATAACTCCTTGATTCTTATAAAACTTGCATCATACACAAATGCCTCGTGGATGGCTCTTCCTCCTCTTGCCGATATTGTTGACCAATATCGTTGTGGATCTACATATTGACCGTTTGCTTCTTTTGTAAAGATATAGGGAGATTCATTTCCAATCTCACTATCATAATTAGGATTCTGATACGCTAACACTCCTTCTACCAAGTGTCCCCCTACTGGATTCCATTCAGAGGAAGTATACCCAAGCTCCTTTCGCATATTTTCAGATTCATACCATCGTTCTCTACCTTTCTCAGTCCACTCTCCTTTTCCATTACCTGAAAGCAACATGTTCGTAAATGAGAAAATCTCTCCTCCCATTCGGGTATCCAGCAAACAAGAGATATCAAAATTTCCCAACTTAAAATTAGTTGCCAAGCTTCCTGTCCAGTCTGGCGCATAATTTCCCAATACTTGCTTTTCTTCACTCATTACTGGCAAACCCTTATTGGGTCCATCTCCCATAACGACAATATTCCCTTCTTCATCCCGTAAGTATGCATTGCCTACTATTTGTCCATATGGCTCTCCTACTCTTGTCTCTACTGAAAGCCCTTCAATATTTGTCAGCTGAATGCTCTCCACATTCTTAGCCAATGACAACACCTTTGACCTGTTCGCATTGAAATTGAAAGTCCAGTCCCATTGGATTTCCTTTCTTTTTAAAAGGTCCCAATGAAGGTTCAACTCAATACCTCGGTTCTGTACCTCTCCAGCATTGATATTTTTCTCAATAAAACCGTAAGACGGTGCTACAGGTGTGGCAACAATCTGATTTCCGGTGATGGAATGATAATAAGTAAAAGAAGCCTGTACCCTATTATTGAAAAGACCAACATCACCACCAAACTCCACCGATGTGGTAATCTCAGGCTTTAAGTCATAATTGGGTTCTCTTGGACTATAATACCCATAAGGCTGTCCTAAATGTCCAGGCCCAGTATTATATATGAGCTCCAACCTATACGGAGGTGCATCATTACCTGCCTTTGCCCAAGAAGACCTCAGTTTTAGGTAATTGAGAAAGTGGTTATTTATTCCAAAGGTTTCTGCTACTAACCAACTTCCACTGATAGATGGGTAAAAGAATGAACGATTTGAAGCTGGTAATGTAGAAGACCAGTCATTTCTTCCTGTCAGATCAAGAAATAAAATATTGTCCCATGATACCCTACCAAACGCATATACAGACTGAATTTGCTTATGCTCAAAGATCTCTTGTGCTGCATAAGGCTCACTACCTAGCTCATTACTTCCAGAAACAGTGCTAGCTGTATTAATCGAGGAACCTTCCCGCATATAGTTCATTAGTGAGGTACCTACCGAAAAGCTTCCGGTTAGCCTATCCATGAAGTCTTTATCAGCTGTAGCCAATAGTGAATAGCTATTTTCTTTCACTACTACATCTGTCATACTTGATGACTCTCCATTAGATGCTGAAGAAACCTTGTAGGCAGTGTTCAGAGCTGTATGTAAATACTGTGTCACTTTATTAAAATCTGTCCCTATTGTTCCCTTGACAGATAACCACTTATTAGGGTTGTAAAATAGTTTGGCAAAACCGAACAGTTTATGCTGACTGTCGTGGTTATTGTTTTTATAGACACTCCAATAAGGATTCTGATTATAGGATATTTGCCCTGCTGCTACATTTGATTCATCCCATAACCTAGGGTATCCCTTACTGTCTTCATACTGCTCCAGACTTTTGATACTAATGCTAGTAGGCAATAAAGACAATGCATACATAGGGTTATCTGGTGACGCGGACAGGTTAGGTCTATTATTTTCAGAAAGGTTCCCATATATGCCTTGTACCTCCAGTTTCAGCTTTTCTGAAAACTTATAAAGTGTATGCCAATTCAGAAATAAAGACTGTGCAGTATTATTCGGTTGAACCCCTTCTTGACTTTCATAACTCACCGATGCAAAATTCATCCAATTGTCCCTTCCACCAGATAACTGCAAGGTAGAGCTGCCTCGAATTCCCTGCTGCCAGAAGCTGTTATGATCTCCAAAATTTCGGTAAGCCGTTTCTGCTCCGTCCCATTGGGTATATTTTCTGGTATCATAAGCAGGACCCCAGCTTTCTACCATATAAGGTTGAATTTTCCCATCAGAGGTATAGCTGTGCTTTCCCAGGTTTCCTCTTCCATAAGTTGACTGGTAAGCTGGTAATACCAAAGGAGATGAAACCGCTCCACTCATAGAAAATGTAGCACTCAACTTACCTGTAGAAGGGCTTTTGGTATTGATAAGAATAACTCCGTTGGCTGCTCTTGTTCCATAGAGTGCTGCTGCATTAGCCCCTTTCAGTACCGAAATACTTTCTATATCCTGAAGGTTTAGGAGTTGAATAGGCGTTCCGTAATCGACGCCACCACTCAATTCCAATGTTGACTGACTCAGGCTATTAATTGGAATCCCATTCAGTATATAAAGTGGGCTATTGACGCCTTTAATAGAATTATACCCCCTGATAACCACCTCGTTGCTACCATGTGATCCACTACCACCTTGTACAACCTGAAGACCTGAAAATTTGCCTGATAGTGCCGTTGTCAGGTTAGGATAAACTGTATTGTCAATTTGCTTAGTCGTAATACGCTCAACAGAGTAGCCCAAGGCTTTTTCTTTTTGAGGAATACCAAAAGCCGTAACCACTACCTCATCCAAGTTTTTAACTTCTTCCTTCAGAAAAAACGTAAGGTTGGACATACCCAACACAGGTTTCAAACTGCTGACAAACCCGAGACTTCTTACTTCCAAAAGTGAATCTTCAGCGCTCAACTTCAGTCGGTAAATACCATCTGTATCTGTAATACCTTTCACTTTACCGTCTACAAGTAGGTAAGCGCCCGGAATCGGGATGTTACGCTGATCGGTAACCTTAACCAATACATGTTGTATTTGAGCTGCATCACCAGATTTTTTACGCACCGATATATTGGGAAGACTGACCTGAAACTCTAACCCTGTCTGCTTTGTAATCTCCTCTAATACTGTAGATAGTTCTTTCCCAGATGTATCAATTGAGATTGCTTTTTCCGTCATAAGGTCTTGTTCCATATAGAAAAATGAAACGTTGTACTTCTTTTCAATATGACTGAAAAGCGCTTCGATCGTTTTATCTTTTTGGGTGTTATCGGAAGTGCGACTAGACAAAGAAACTGGTACTTGACCGGTTGCGGAGTACATACCGATCATCAGCCCACAAAAAATGCTTTTGCGCAGAAATCCATTGAATATGTTAACGGCTCTCTTAAACATTTGAAATCAGTAGAATCACCAGTCAAACGACTACTTGTAGGGTAATACTTCTTTAGCTACTAACGAGTAGATCAATACAAATAAAGGTCACCTAACCTATTGTATTTTAAGTGTATAAGTAACTAATAAATTAATCATGGACACATAGATAAGCGTAATAATGATCAGATCTTATATGCCAAATATTATAATTATCATCAACAAAACACAATGATTAATGGATATGAGTAATATTTCTTTGATAAAATATCAAAGTAATTTGATAAAGCGAAACACCAAACTACCTATCAACAATATATAACTACGCTTGTAGCAGTTATCCAATTCAACCGTTCAAATGACAATTAAATTTATTGTATCAGAATTGAGTACAGGAATGTTCTAAAAGGCTCTTCTGTATAAAGTTTATTTCAACCATCCAATTTGACAGGTCAATGATGCAAAAGAAACTAAGGCAACACATCCAGGTTCTGATCA
Source organism: Limibacter armeniacum (assembly GCF_036880985.1). Taxonomy (NCBI): domain Bacteria; kingdom Pseudomonadati; phylum Bacteroidota; class Cytophagia; order Cytophagales; family Flammeovirgaceae; genus Limibacter; species Limibacter armeniacum. The sequence goes on along the minus strand of NZ_JBAJNO010000001.1, from coordinate 53,807 downwards.
TAATACTTCTGGCTGCTACAAGCTGTAAACAAATGGGCAGCAATACCACAATTCAAGCGGATAAACAAGAAGCTGTTGCCCCTACTGAAGCTGTAAGGGGAGTTTGGGTTACCAATGTGGCTAGTGAAGTGCTTTACTCAAAAGAGAATATAGAAGAAGCGGTAAACCTCTGTGCAGAGCTTGGAATCAACTCCATCTTTATGGTGACTTGGAACAAGGCTAGCACCATGTACCGATCAGAGGTAATGAAAAAATTTACCGGTGTAGAAATTGACCCTGTACTTGACCCTGAAAATTCCGGAAGGGATCCACTGAAGGAAATGATTGAGGCCGCACATGCCAAAGGGATCAAGGTTTTTGCTTGGTTTGAATTCGGGTTCTCGTCATCCTACCAAAATCAGGGTGGTATCCTGATACAGAAAAAGCCGGAATGGGCATCTCTGACACATGACGGTAAGCTCGTAACCAAAAATGGCTTCGACTGGATGAATGCTCTGGATACTGAAGTACAGGACTTTATGCTATCCTTGGTATTGGAAGTCGTTCAAAAATATGATGTGGATGGCATTCAGGGAGATGACCGTCTGCCAGCCATGCCTACCACAGGCGGCTACAATCCTTCAGTGATTGAAGCGTACAAAAAAGAGCACTTTGGACAGGAACCTCCCGCTTACTACAAAGACTTTGAGTGGGTCAACTGGAGAGCTGAGCGACTCAATAAGTTTATGGAAAGACTCTACAAGCAAGTAAAGTCATCTGATCCAAACTGTATCGTCTCCATGGCTCCTTCTGTATATCCATGGTCAAAGGAGGAGTATTTGCAGGACTGGCCTACTTGGGTCAACCAAGGGTATGTAGACCTTATTGTTCCTCAATGCTACCGATATGATATTAATTTTTATAAGTCCACAGTTGAGGCTTCACTGGATTACATTGTCAAAGACAGGAGACATATATTTTATCCGGGTATGCTGATCAAAGCTGGAGAGAAAATGCCTGAAGAAGCGTTTTTTGAGCAGATGCTAGAGGCAAACCGTCAGTTAGGTTGTCAAGGTGAAGTGTATTTTTTCTATGAAGGACTTCATAAATACAAAGACATTATAAAGCAGCGTTACGCTGAAACCGAAGTACAGTTTCCTACTTACCTTCAGGCAAAAAGATAAAGTTAGAATAGCGTTGAATTACCTATACTGTTTTGTTGAAAAGGCTACCCAAAAGGTAGCTTTTTTTATTTCCCCCGACCCGCTAAGATGTATTTTTTACAATTAAAACTCAAGAATTATACACTAACAATCAATCACTTACACAAACTTAAATGTAAATGAGTGTAAAAAATAAATAAACAGGTGGTTACAAATTCAGTCATGTTGACTCACTATAACAAACATGGGTGTTGCATGTACAGTGAACGGCAATTCTTGTACATGCTAAGACACCACATGCGTATAGAACATATTCAAATTTATAACCATCATGTTTATGAAAAAGGTTTTTAACTATTTTGTGAATTTGCTTTTAGCAATGGCGCTTATTGGCGGATTTACAGCTTGTGATGACAAAGAAGAAACTCCAGATCTTAGCTCCGAAGCGATGATCAGCTCTTTTGATTTTGCCTCTCTTGACCTTCCTGAAAGTGCTGTCTCTATGGACGGAAATGTAATTACCGTTACTGTTCCGTTTGGTACTGACATTACAAAATTAACTCCTAGTATTTCAATATCTGAAGGGGCTGTAATCAACCCTAAAATAGGTGAAATGGACTTCAGCAGCGATGTAAGCTTTATCGTTACAGCTGAAGATGGTCAAACAAAAGCTACATATACTGTGAAGGTTATTGTTGCAGCACCGACAGATGGTTCAATCACTGAGATCTTGGTATCGGAGGCTAATGAAGTAACATTTGATGGGAATACTATTATCATCAAGGTATACGAAGGCACTGATGTGACAGCTTTGGCACCAGAAATCGTACTGACTGATGGCTCTACTGTTAGCCCTGCTTCAGGTGTAGCTCAAGACTTTACTAACGCAATTGAATACACTGTTTCATTTGGTGACGAAACAAAAGTATATACCGTAAAAGTTGAATTTGTACCATACGGTTTCAGCACTACAAGCGAAGTTTACAACTTCTCTGCAGCTACTGCTTCTATTCCTTTCTTCTTTACAGCTGATGGTGAAAGAAGTATCGCAGCTACTAAAGACTTTATCTTTGTTCCTTCAAAAGCCAATAGTAAAATCTACAAGATCTCTACTGCTGGTGGTGCTGCTGAGTTCACGGAAAATGACACATTGAGCACTACTGGTGTAACTGGTGGTGTTTGGAAAATCGCACACGTAAGAACAAATGGCGAAGCCATCCTTGCTTCCAATATGAACTGGACTGGTGGCGAATACAAAATCTATAAGTGGGATGATGCAAACGACTTGGAGCCTTCAGTATTGGTTTCACTTCCTAACGTAGAAGCGAGATTTGAGAACTTTGAAGTGTTCGGTGATGTAAATGGTGATGCTATGGTGTACGCGATGGAATTCCCTGGCTTCAACTCCGTACCAAACAATATAACTGTTTATATGTGGACCATCACTGGTGGTGTAGCTTCAGCTCAACCTGAGAAAGTTACTTTGGCTGATATTGCTAAAGCAGGTAACTATGCAAATGCATGTGGACTACCTGACGGCAATATCTTGGTTAACGGTGCTGACATCACACCTACAATTTACAGCACAACTGGTGAACAATTAGCAGTTATGGCTACTGATGCGATCGGTAAACGTACTGTAGGTACTACTTACTTTGAATTCAATGGCGCAAAATACCTGGCGACTATGCTATGTGAGGATGGTGGTGAAAAAAACCAGAAGCTTCAGATTTTTGATGTAACTGGTGCATCACTGATTGAGACCTTTAAGACAATTACAGCAGCTGATACTCAAGTGGTAGGCGAAGGCAGACTGGTTTACGAACTGTTGCTTGGCAACGAGTTAAACGGTAACGTTTCAGGTGCTACGACTATTGTAGTAGAAGAGGATAAGGTAATTGTAGCAGGTCTTGCGACTGCTAACGGTCTAGCAGTAGTAGAGCTAATGAAATAAACAATCACTCTTCATAACAAGAGGTAACCCGACTATGGGTTACCTCTTTCTTTTATCCATTCTTTCGGCAGCTTAACGCCAGAAACACTAAATGACAAACAGCCATGAACTCCTTTAAATCTTTACTGGCCATTTTCTGTGCCATTGTATTGCTAATCGGGTGTGAGGAAAAGGACCCTCTTTCACTTAACAACGTTGAATCCTTTGTCTTCGAAGCACTCAACACAACTGGCAATATCAATCAGGAAGAGAATAGCATCGAAATTTATGTACCTAATGGTACAGACCTATCAGACCTGACTCCAACCATTCAGGTATCAGAAGGAGCTATAGTTGAGCCTGCATCAGGACAAAGTAATAATTTCAAAAATCCAGCAGCCTATTCCGTAACGGCTGAAAATGGCTCACTGAACATATACACCGTATATGTTAAGCTGATCAACAACAACATCCAAACCTTCTCATTGCTTGATCAGCTAGGTACAATGGGAGCTGATAACACTATTACCTTTAACTTCCCATTCGGAACAGAAATAACAAACCTCACTCCGACCATCACCTTTGATGAAAACGCCACCATTGAACCAGCCGCTGACAGTCCGCAGGACTTTACTGCTCCCGTGACTTACACCTTAACCGCAGAAAATGGCGACAAAAATACCTATACAGTAAAAGTGAATGTTGCGGCAGGCAGTGATGCCAATGAATTGCTGTCATTCCATATCAAGGAGCTTTTTGCAGATGGTGTGATCGAAAGCAATCAGATATCTCTTCAGCTGCCTTATGGAACAGACCAAAGTCAGTATCTTGATTTACAACACCTGACAGTAGAGGCAGAAGTTTCAGAGCATGCATCCATTGATGCGACCTTGAACTCGTTTGACCTTTCAACAAAAGAAATTACGGTAACTTCCCAGTCTGGCCTGACAAATACCTATAGCCTGAATGTAGAGATTGAGGAAGAAAATCCGGAAGCCATACGAGGTGTATGGCTCACAAACGTAGCCAGCAATGCCATGGCTTCACCTGAAAATATAGAAGAGGCCGTCAACAGAATCGATGAGTTGGGTTTCAATACCATCTTTGCTGTCACCTACAATAAGTTCCAAACGCTTCACCCTAGTCAGGTGTTGAAAGACCTTTATACGGCAGGCGAACAAGCTGACCGTTCTACACAATTTTATTATGAAACTGCAGACAACGGATTTGACCCACTCCAAATTCTAATTGAAAAGGCACATGCTAAAGGAATCAAAGTGGTTGCTTGGTTTGAGTATGGTTTTGCTTACAAATATGGGGGTGTCAATACTGACACTGATTGGTTCTATAACTTTAAGCCTGACTGGTTTGCCAAGGATAGAAACGGCGATATTGCCAACAAGAACAACTTTTATTGGCTAAATGGCTTCCATCCAGAGGTGCAGCAGTTTATGATTGACTTGATTGTTGAGGTAGTTCAGAAATATGATGTAGATGGTATTCAAGGAGATGATAGACTACCTGCCCTACCCAATACTTCAGGCCATTCCGCTTATACCTTGCAACGCTATGCCGATGAGCACAATGGTGCTACGCCTCCTGCTTCAGATACAGAGCAATCATGGCTCAAATGGCGTGCAGATATCCTGACACAGTTTGGGGTTGATCTCTACAATGCAGTAAAATCAGCTGACCCTAACTGCTTAGTGACCTTCTCTCCAAGTGCATACAATTTCAGTTACTACAACTACTTGCAGGATTGGCCGGAATGGATCAATAAGGGGATTGTGGATATCGTATCACCTCAGCTTTATCGCTATGAGGATGCTGGATTCGAAGCCTATTCTTACCTGCTCAATTCACATATTACCACTGCCTCAGGGCTTGCTAAAAAACAGTTTGCCCCTGGTGTATTGATTGCAGCAGGAGGCTATATTCCTACTGATGAATACCTTGCTAGGCTGATCAAGTACAACAGGTCTCAAGGTATCATGGGAGAAGTACACTTCTTCTATGAAGCATTGTATCCTAAACGGAATGTGTTCCATGCACTTTACCCTGTAAAGCCACAGTTTCCACAGCTGAATCAATAGATAAAAAAGTAGATAGAGACGCAACCGACTACGTTGCGTCTCTATTTTTTTTGAAGCAAACGCAATGATCAACCCTTAAACTGATGACAATGAAAAAATACCTACTCCTGACCCTTCTACTCTGTTCCGGTTGGGCAGCTACTGCACAGCAGTATGACCTTAGCAACCTTACCTGGACACCAAGGGAAGACCTGAACCAAAATTTACCTGCATCAATCAAAGTATACGAAACCAACACAACGATCAAGAATGAGGCAGGAAACGAGATTCCCATCAATGCTTTCTACACAATTGCTGATCTGAAGGCTGGTGATGTAACTGTCAGGGCTGTATTGTCAACTGATGGAGCCAAGACACCTACACAATTCTATCAGGAAACAGGTGAGCAAGCTTATTTGGTAACCAATGGAGGTTATTTTGGTGGCAGCAATTCTTACAGTCTACTGGTCGATGAAGGCAAAATACTGTCAGACAATATCAGTGCGGTGACCCGTACTCTAGGTACATACTACCCCACAAGGGGTGCCTTTGGTCTGGACGCCAACGGCACACTGGATATAGCATGGGTTTACAGTACGGAAAGCAGGAAAACCGTCTACAGCTACCCTGCTCCTTCCCCAAACAACATGAGCAAAACACCCCAACCCAAACCTACCGTTGACTTCCCTGAAGGGGGAATGCCTTGGGAGATGCAAATAGCTATCGGAGGCGGACCGATCTTGGTCAATGAAGGGGTAAAGGTTGGAGACTATGAAGCAGAGGCATTCCAAGATGACATCGCCAAATCTGTTGCGCCCAGAACCTGTATCGGTTATACAGCTGACGGAAAGGTGATTTCTTTTGTAGCAGATGGCAGGCAAACACACAGTGTAGGTCTTCCGCTTCCTGTCATGACAGATATTATGATTAGCCTTGGTTGTGTAGAAGTACTTAACCTTGATGGCGGTGGTTCATCGGCTATGGCAGTCAATGGAGAATTACTGAACAAGCCATCAGACGGAACGCAACGGGCTGTACCAACAGCGCTGATGTTTGTAAAAGCACCGACTATCTTGGATACAGAAAGTACACAGTATTTTGAAAGAGGCACAGCTTCCTTTTCGGAATCAGGAGCAGCTGGGGCCTATGGCACTTCTGCTACCAGAACTGTTGCAACAGCTGATAAACCAACAGCTGAAGGTGGTTATACTTTCCCTAGCTTGCAACCCGGTAAATACAGTCTGTACAGCTGGTGGGCAGCCGAAACAGATATGGCCTCTGCTGTACCTTACAGCATTGTCAATGGAGGACTGAAAGACACCATTAGCGTTACTGTTGACCAATCTGTGGTGGGGTCTGGCGGACAGTTCAACCCTATTGGGGAGTTTCACTTGAGTGAAAAGGATACACTGCTGATTTCCAACAATGCCACAGGAGGGAACTACATCTCGATCGATGCCATCAAGCTTATGCTTAAGGAAAAAAGTAAATGTGAAATCAGCTTTTTGGACGACAAACCAAGTGGGAAGTTTGCTACTGGTGAGACAGTAACCAACCAGCTTGAAATCAAATCTCCAAACAGCGGCATCGATATCGCCAAGATCACCTTAAAAGAAAAAGATAAAGTCGGGCTTCTGATCGACAAGCAAATGGAAGGAGAATTGGAAACGGTGGTTCCATTTACCTATCAAGTAGAAAGCACTCATGGCCAAAGCATTACACTGGAGGCACAAGTAACTGATACGGAAGGCACAGTTGTAAGCAATACATTCCTGATCAATGTAGACAACACACCTCCTATTATAGAGTTTACTGAAAATGATCGGGATGAGCTTGCAATCATAGCGCAACAGGACAGTACCATCACTTATGAACTGGTTATGCTTGCCATTACCAAGACCCGCCCGATCAAGACCTTGAAAGTTTTTAAACAGGAAGAGGACAATACGCCTGAGCTATTAGAAACCATTGATCTAGAGGAAACGCTTTCTCAGACCTACACTTACGGTTATACTCTGAACGAGCAAACGGACAAAGTCAAGTTACTGTTTGAACTGTCAGATGTATTAGGTGTCAGCAATACTGCCACCCTTTCCATGACAGTGGAAGGTGTAGAGCAAGAGGTTACAGCAATTGATGTTGGCATAAGCGGTAAAAAGCTGGTTGCAGGGCCAATACCTATTAAGGGACTGTTGAATATCAGCTCACCATCCAGCATTCAGGAAATCAAAATTCTATCAGCTGATGGAAAACTGTTGTATCAAGAAGAAGGGACCTTCGGAATACATTTTACCTTGCCCGAACAGCTTTTCCCTGCTGGCGCTTCTGTCATACACCTGCAATCTGCAGAGGGAACAACATATCTCAAGGTAATCAGGTAATATCAGGCATTCGAAAAGAGTCTATTCAAGTATAGGCTCTTTTCCTCTAACTGCTTGTACGTCCTGCGCAGCGTGTCCCGTCTTTCTTCCATCTTGCGGATTTTGATATTCACCGCCATACGGTCACATTCGATTGTGTCACGTCTCAGTTTAAGCCGCTTCAGCTCATCCTTCTGGAGTCGTTTTTCCAATTGGTCTACACTCATGTTTAAGGGGGGATGATGTAATAGAAATTAGCAATAAACCACCAAGATAATATTACAGGCATAAATGATACTTTTCACCTAACATCTTGCCTGTATGTTTTTATGACAGAATAAACCAACACACCCCTATTCTATAGCTCACACAAATTCAAACAATTGCGCTTCGCCTGATCCCTTGACCATCACACCTCTTCCCCCTTTAGATTGGACAAAACCAAGTGTGATAGGACATCTCCAACATACTGTCTCAAGAATTTCCTGACCATCATGGGTACAGCCCATAGCGTTCCTACTCTGTTTAGTGAAAATGATTGATATGCTAATGAACTAACCGGTAGATAATGGAAATAATAAAGACCATTGGCATCCTTGCCATATTTTTAACCATGGCAGGCTTAATGTTCAAGCGAATATTGCCTGCACTGATTGCCCTTCCTTCAATGGCAATCCTGATTGCACTGGTAGGAGGCGTCACCATCAACGACACCATTACCCATGTCATAGGCCTAGGGTCTGTCAAGCTTTCCAATGCGATGGTGGTAGCCATCTTTGGAGGCATGCTCAGCATCCTGCTGCAAAAAACCAAAGTCGCGGAATCTTTCATCAAGAAAGGCGCTGAACTCTCAGGGGATAATCCTTGGATCATTTCCATTATCATGATGGCACTGATCGTGTTGCTCTTCACCACACTCGGTGGACTGGGCGCTATCATCATGGTGGCGACCATTGTACTGCCTATCCTCTCTTCGGTTGGGGTCGGTTCCATGACGGCTGTAGGCATCTTCCTGATGGGAGTCAGTATCGGTGGTGCGCTCAATGTGACCAACTGGGCAGTCTACATACAGGTATTGGGGTTGAGCATTGATGAGGTAAGACCTTTTGCCTTGGTCATGTTTGGTATTGGACTAACGACCTCCATCATATATGTGACCATCCAACTCTACCGAGATGGACACAACCTCAACCTCAAGAGCATTGTGGTCAAAAGCCTGTTGATCGTGCTTGCTGCAGGTGGAGCCAAGATAGGATATGACTATGCCTTAACTGCTGAACAGCAAGGTGCGATCGACCAAGTATTCCAAATGGTAGGACTCGGCATTAAATACACTGTAGGTGTAGCTGTGCTGGGGCTTTTTGCTGCTGCCATCTATCGTGTCATCAGCGGCAAGAATGAGCAAGCAAAAGAGCCACACTGGATCACTATCTTCTCTCCTATTATTCCGCTGTTTCTCATCCTGCTGTTTGATGTGGACTTTATCGCAGCGTTTGTTTTCGGGCTCCTGTACACATTCATCTCTACCTATAAAAAAGGTGGGCTGAACCTCTTTATTCAGGCAAGCTTTGAAGGTGCTGCTGTCGTGATGCCTGCCGTCATCCTGATGTTCGGGATTGGTATGCTGCTGGTGGCCATCATGGGACCAGGCGGAACTGCGGATGTTTCCCACTATGCAGAAGGATGGCCGGTGATTGCCTTGCTCAAGCCCTTGATTGCGCACATAGTACCCACACACCCTATCTCCTATATCCTGATCTTCACATTGGCTGCTCCATTGGCGCTGTACCGTGGCCCACTAAATGTATGGGGCATGGGCTATGGACTGGCTGCTGTGCTGATGGCCAGTGGCATGACAGGCGGAGCCATTATGGGACTGCTCATGGCTACCGGACAGATTCAGGGTATCAGTGACCCCACCAACATTCAAAATGTATGGCTCGCCAATGAGATGAAAGTAGATGTGCAGAAGGTGCTTTGGAACACGCTTCCATACGCTTGGGTCATGGCACTGCTTGGGCTGATCACAGCCGCTTATATGTTCGTGTAAACCGAAAAATCATAAAGATATGACCATAGAGAATGTTGAACAGGAAGCTGCCAAAACAGCTCGCCAGACAGGGTCAAGAAAAATAAAGATCGGCATCGATGTAGGCGGGACCTTCACCCATGCCGTGGCGATTGAGATTACCAAATTTGAAGTGGTTGGCAAGTCTTGCGTTCCCACTACCCACACCGCCAAGGAAGGCGTTGCCAAGGGTGTGGTAGATTCCATGCAGCAACTGATGGAGGAAGCGGGCATCCACCCGGATGAAGTGGTGCTGATCGCCCACTCCACCACCCAAGCGACCAATGCCTTGCTCGAAGGTGATGTGGCCAAAGTCGGCATCATCGGGATGGGGAAAGGGCTTGAAGGACGTAGGGCAAAGAAAGAGACCAACCTCAATGATATTCAGTTGGCGCCTGGCAAAAAACTGCCTACCTGCTTCCGCTTTCTGGAAACCTCTACCCCTCTGGCAGAGAAAGCCATTGAGCAAGCTATCAATGAACTGATGGCAGAAGGGGCCGAAGTAATCGTGGCTTCTGAAGCATTTGGGGTGGATGACACTGCCCATGAAGATCTGGTAGTGAAAGTGGCCACCAAGATGGGCTACAAGGCTACAGCTGCCAGTAGCATCTCCAAGCTATATGGCTTGAGAGTCCGTACACGTACTGCTGTAATCAATGCATCCATGATGCCCAAGATGCTCGAAACCGCTAATATGACGGAGCAATCCATCCGCAGGGCGGGCATCAAGGTACCATTGATGGTAATGCGCTCTGACGGGGGTATCATGGACATTAACGAGATGCGTCGCCGCCCGATCATGACGATGTTGTCAGGTCCTGCTGCCGGTGTAGCTGCTGCATTGATGTATGCCCGAATTTCTGATGGCATCTTTATCGAGGTAGGCGGTACGTCTTCAGATATATCCGTGATCAAGAATGGCAAGCCACAGGTGAAGTCTGCCCAGATTGGTGGACAGCGCCTTTACCTGCAAACACTGGACGTAAGGACATTGGGTGTAGGCGGTGGCTCGGTGCCAAGGTTTGACAGCAAAAGAATCATTGATGTAGGCCCACGCTCGGCACATATCGCAGACTTGCATTATGCTGCATTCTCGGAAAATACCGACTTCTCGGACATCTCGCTGGAGAAGGTACAACCGAAAGAAGGAGACCCGAAAGACTACCTGAAGATTGCCAGAAAAGATACAGCAGAAGCATTTACGGTAACGCCTACAGGTGCTGCCTATCACTTGGGCATGGTGAAGGACGTTGGGCATGGTGGTGCCAACAAACTGGCAGTGCACAATGTGTTTGAAGCATTGGCCCAACAATTTGATTCAACACCTGAACGCATTTCAGAAGATATCCTGACCATCTCAGCCAAGAAGATAGAACCCGTGATCAAGCAACTGGTACGGGAGTACAAGCTTGACCATAACATGGTACAGTTTGTAGGGGGTGGCGGTGGTGCCTCTGCGATTGTGCCCTTTACAGGTGCCTTTATGAAGATACCCCATACCATCGCCAAAAACTGTGAAGTGGTCTCTGCCATAGGGGCAGCACTGGGCATGATACGGGATACTGTTGAGCGGAACATTCTGAACCCTACCGATCAGGACATTGTCGCAATCCGTCAGGAAGCCGCTGCCTCTGTCATTGCGATGGGAGCCAAACCAGAAACGGTAGAGGTAAGCATTGAGCTGGACAACAAGAACAAGAAAATAATTGCCGTTGCCATGGGTTCCAGCGAACTGCGCACCAAGGAACTGCAGATCGAAAAGCTTACTGACGAGCAACTCAAGGCCCGTTGTGCCCAATCGATGAATGTAGCAACTGAAGAGATCATCCAATATGGTACAACAGGTACGCTGCATGCCATGGGTTATGTAGCACATTCCACTTCACTTTTTGGGCTGATCAAGCACAAGAAGCAACACCTGCGTGTGATCGATGCGGAAGGGGCTATCCGATTGCAGATGAAAGACTGCCTGATACACAGCACCCAAGTCGCCCAGATAAGGGGAACGGTCACAGACATGATTGCGTCACTGACTTCTTTTGGTGATGCAGGTGGGCTGGTGCCAGATATCTATATCCTGATCGGCAGCAAGATCGTGGACCTTTCCGGTTTGGTGGAAGCCTCACAGATCATGGCACTGATCGAAGTGGAAACCAAGAAAGTGGCAGCCACTGATACTGTCGCCATTATTGCATTACCTAAAAACTGATACAACACATGAAATACGACTATATCATACATAACGCTTCCATTACGGGTGTGGCTTTGGCTATAAGCCTGAAAAGGGCTGGAAAAGCTGTCCTGCTGATCAACAATTACGGCTTCTGTGGAGGTAGCATCACGGAATCGCTTAACCTGTTACAGGAAACCGATGACGTACAAGGAATAGCAGAAGAGTTGCTAAGCTCAATCAGAAAGCAGAACAGGGCTGTCCACCTACAGGAAGGCAATCAGGTCATACTCAATCCTGAGGTGGTCAAGTCTGTATTGCTCTACACACTGGAAGATGAAAGCATTCCTTACCTGCTACATGTAAAAGCACAGGCTGTGGACTGCTCAGAAGATGGCGTTACGGTAACACTGGTAGCCAAAGAAGGAACCATTACCAAGACAGCCGCACAAGTCATTGATGCTTCTGACGACCAGTACCTGTTGCAACTGGCTACTACAGAAAAGGCTGTACTAACACAAAAGCGGATACACCTGATGGTCACACCACCTCAGCATGACAGCTTCCTGTTGGCTCCCTACATGAGAACCTTTAAGCAGGTGGAAGATGGCAGGTATTGGGTCAGCTTGGCACTCACCCCCCAGACACAGCTATTCTCTGAGATGGAAGCCAATGAAACCAATGATGACTTTGCCCATAGGCTAAGAATGTCAGGGGCAAGAATTCAGCTGCTACCAGCCCAGACACAATCCGTGATGGACTTCAGTAAGGTAACAGAGGCAAGCAACCGCATCATGGGCACTGTATCCAGCAAAAATGCCCAGCAGGAATTTGCCAAGGCCTCAGAGATGGTGGAACGTTTAAATGCCATTGCTGTATGAGTATCATGGAACAACTGAAGAATGGACTGATCGTTTCGTGTCAAGCAGAGGGCGACTCCCCATTCAATACCACAGAAGGTGTCAGCAATTTTGCGGAGACTGCCAAGATGGGCGGTGCCATTGCCATCCGCTCTCAGGGTGTCGAAAAAACAGCGGCCATTATCAAGCGGGTTGACCTGCCAGTTGTTGGACTGGTCAAGTCATCCTTTGATGACGGGTATGTACGCATTACCGGTTCTTTCAAGGATGTGGAAGCCTTGGTGGAGATCGGTACCCATATCATTGCCATTGACGGCACATTCAGGGAACGAGAAGGGATGAGTGGCCCCGAATTTATCAAGGAGGTGAAGCAGCGATACAACTGCATCGTCATGGCTGATATTGCCACTGTCGAAGAGGGAGAAGCTTGTGAGGCGGCTGGAGCAGACTGCCTTTCCACTACACTATCGGGCTATACGCCAAATACAAAAGACAAACCTAAGGACGGGCCTGACTTTGAATTTCTGGAGCAGATGGTCGCCTCATCAAAGGTGCCTGTGTTTGCCGAAGGAAGGGTAAATACCCCAGCAGATGCAGCCAGAATGATCGAATTGGGCGCATGGGCTGTCGTGGTTGGGTCTGCCATTACAAGGCCACACCTGATTACAGAATGGTATGTGGAGAAAATCAAGGAAGTGACTAAAACTTATATCGGATAAAGATACTATGGAACTCAAACAATCATATGATATTATCGTGGCAGGTGCAGGTATCGCCGGTGTTGGGGCTGCTGTAAAGGCAGGTCGCATGGGTGCAGATGTACTGCTAGTGGAACACTATGGGTTTATCGGGGGGATGTCAAGCGCAGGCATGGTATCGCCATTTATGAAACATGCTATCGATGGCAAGCCATTAGTCAATGGCGTATTTGAAGACCTTGAACATACGATGGTCGGGCAAGGGGGCATGATTGACAATGGCTTTTATGCCAGTGCTTTCCGCTCAGCTGCTGTTGCCCTGCTGAAAGAGGCAGGAGTCACATTCCTTCCACATGCAGAGCCTGTCAAGGTTCACCGTGAAGGAAACAGCATTACCTCGATGGATATTCTGGCAAGCGGGCATATTATCAATGTGGCAGCCAAAGCCTTTATCGATACCACAGGTGACGCCCAGTTGCTCTACCTGGGGGATTTCCCTTGGACAAAGGGCGATGAAAAGACAGGCAAGTTGCAAGCCATGACCCTGTTCTTCCGTATGGGAGGCATTGACATGAAGAAAGCAAATGAGTGGGCCATTCAGAACAAAGAACATTTCCTCTCTTGGGTTGATTTTGAATACGACGAAAAGAAAATCTATTCCATTGCCGGCTGGACCAACTTTGTAGAGAAAGCCAAGGCAGAAGGCAGGTTACCCAAAGCTATTGAGTATGTCTTCTTCACCACACTGCCGGAAAGCGGTGAAGGTTCTTTCAATACTTCCAACATATTGGGACTGGATGCCTCTACCTCAGAAGACCTGACCAAGGCAGAGCTGATGGGCAGGCAGCAGGTAGATGCTGTCGTCAAAATGCTGCAAGATGAAGTGCCGGGCTTTGAAGAGGCTTACCTGCTGGAAACTGCTGTTCAGGTAGGGGTACGTGAAACAAGAAGGGCTATTGGTGACTATGCCGTAACAGGGGATGATATTGCCAAAGGACACAAGTTTGAGGATGTGATTGCGAGAGGCTGTTACGGGATTGACATCCACGGACAGGAAGATGAGGATAGCCGTATGGAAGACCTGCCAGAAGGACAGTATTATGATATTCCGCTCCGATCACTTTTAGTAAAAGATGCGGACAACCTGATGGTGGCAGGACGTTGTATTTCTGCTACTAGAGAAGGACACAGTGCCTTGCGCATTATGCCGACTTCTTGTGCCGCTGGAGAAGCTTGTGGCTCTACAGCAGCATTGGCCGTTCAACAGAATAAGCCTTTAAGAGCCGTTGCCATTTCAGAAATACAGGAAGCTGTTCATTACAATATTCGATAATTGACTTACTATCAAATTTTAAAAGTGTATAAAGTGAAAAAGCAGTGTGGATGTTCCACACTGCTTTACTTTTTTATAATAACGTGAATTATAGATTATACCGCCCTTTCAAGGCTAGAAATTGGCGCAAGCCAACAATGGGCGTTGCCCCAGAAACATTAACTAACCAACTCTTCTGATTCTTTTTCTAATTCTTCCACCGTTACTTCATCAGAAAGATGACGGAACCATACGGTATACAACAACACTGAAAATACCAATGTAATACCCATCAACCACGAAAATAAGTCCCAACGCTTTACGACTAGCATAATACCTGTTGCAAATAAGGACAGCTGCCAGCCCATCGCGATGAAACCACTAATAATGCCTCTCCTATTTTCTTTGTCAATCTGAGCAAGCACTGATGGGCTAAACTGTTTCCGATATTTATGCCACCCTCCTACAGGACGCGTGATATTGTAAAACTTCATCAGTGTCTTGTCGTCTGTTGGTTTGGTGATATATGTACCTAGAAGGCTACCTATAAGCGCCACACTGCTCACCAACAAAAACGAAGTGTATTCTTCCATGTCAGACAATAGTGCCTTGTGGACTATCGCTGCCAACATACCAGCACCTGTTCCGATCGCAAACCCATACCCGTTAAACCTACTCCAGTACCAGCGTAATAATAGTGGTATACCTAACCCTGCTCCTAGGCTCATAGTAATCCAGCTATAAATCTCATTAATACTGCTCACCTTCAAAGTCATCAGTAAGCCGACAAGTACAATCACAATGGATGAGCCTTTACTATGACGCATCAACTTTTTTTCAGACGCCGCCGGATTGATAAATGCCTGATAAATATCCTTTACCCAATAAGAAGCGCCTGAATTGACAATCGAATCAAAAGTAGACATGGCAGCAGCCATCAGTCCGGCAATCAGCAATCCTTTTAACCCGACAGGAATCATATGGTTAATCACATAAGGCAATACCATTTCAGGGTCTTCTATAGGTACACCACTTTTCACCCCGTAATGAATCCCCAATACACATATAGCAGCTACCAATGGCCACCTAAATGCCAACAGAGAAGTCCAAAGTAAAGTCAGTAACCCTACTTCCCTATCTGATTTGGCAGCATAAAAACGCTGTACAATATACCCTCCAGTACCAGATGCTCCCTCAATCACAACCTTCATCAGGTAGAAAATGATGGCAACCCCAAACAGGTTATAGACTGAGTAGCTAGCGTTTTCAGGCAATCCCAAATCCCATTTAGGGATAATATTCGTCCAATCGGATCGGTTAGTGAGAATAGGCTCAAAACCTCCATTCTTCAAAGGAATTGAAATATTGAAAACCTCTGGAAGGTCACCCAGAAAGAATGCTTTAGCACAAACCAATAAAATAGTCAAGAGAATAAGTCCTCCCTGAAACACGTCTGTCCATATTACCCCATAAATACCAGAGCTGACTGTATAAACCATCGCCAAGCCTATCATGATCGATGCTGCCCAAAAGGATGAAGGCAACCCAAGATAATCCTGTAAGCCAAGGAACTCCCCAATGAACTTGCCGGCTCCCATCGCAAAATAGGTTACAATCGCAATAGAAGATAACAGCATGGCTATTGCGGTAATCAACCTTGCGGTTTTACCCTGCGGACCTTCACCAAACCTGGCCTTCATCCACTCCGCTATCGTCATCACCTTTGCCCTTCGGTTCCATTGCCCCATAAAAGTCATCATAAATGCCATGATCAGGACAATGCCTCCCCTGATCTCAATAAAATAGCCCATCGTCCCCAATGCATAGATAAAAGCCACGTTAATCATCGTGCCACTTACATCTAGGTTTGATGCCATACCTGAGGCTCCTAAAGCCCACCAAGGCATTTTTCCATCCCCCAAGAAATAAGCATTGATTCCCTTAGCGGCTTGCCGTTGAAAGTAGAGTCCCACCCCTACCATAGCCAGCAGATAAATAGCTATGATAGTATAATCGATTAATGTCATGTGTTGATCGGTTAAGCCCAAAAATAGTCTTTCAAAAAAGAGCCTTTTGAGTTCCTTTTGTAACCAACCAGCTTCGCCTTTAGCAACAAAAAAGCCAGCAGCCATACCATCGGTACAACTGCCAGCCTTAAAAGAAAAAATAGCCTGAAATATAAATTGTTATCTAGTTTCAGTTCTGTGTATCCCACCACATACGAGTATACTGGGTGTCTCCTCCCATTTGCGTTACTGCCACATTATACTGATCCGAATTGTAGTTTGCTTCATCTGTTGAATATGGAATTCTTCTAGGCATATCCTCATTGCCTGGGAAAGCGTCTACTAATGGCATAGGTGCCGGTATACCTGTTCTTCTCATTTCACACCAAGCCTGCATCGGGTTGGTAAAGAATGCCACCCATTTCTGGGTCATGATTTGCTCCATGGCAGAAGCTGCATTGTAACTTACCTCAGGGGCTGCCATAAAATCTGAAATAGCTGTAGCATCAGTTACCTCAAACTGTTCCATAGACTTCATTATTCCAGACTCATAATAATCCTGTGCACTACCACTAACCCAACCTTTCAATGCAGCCTCAGCCAACAAAAAGTTTACCTCTGCTGAGGTCAGTAAATGGTATGCCACTTCTACTTCCTGTGAATTGTAAGCAGGTCCCACATTGTTGAATTTCTCTTTGAAGTAGTCTTTCTCTGCTGCAAGATCTGTACGAGACTGACCATTTGGAAGTCCTACATACTCACCATCATCATTTGGCTCCGCAAAGCGATACAGACGAGGATCAATTGCTCCACTTGCCGGCTTAAGCTTGTCCATCATAGTCTTGCTTACCCTGATCTCATGCCAATTGTAGACAAAACCTAAAGCATTTTTCACATCATGTGTAACGGCATTCGTAGCTGTTTCACACCACATTTTAGCATTTTGCGAGTTATCTAAAATCAACTCATCCAAAGGAATACTGGATACAACTTCCTGAGCTTTTGCCGCGTCAACATTACTGATACGCATTCCTAAGCGAAGCTTTTGAGCATTGGCAAAGCGGATCCATTTTTCAAGATCTCCATTGAAAAGCACATCTGCTGTACCAAATGAAGGATAGCCCAACCCTTGGTTATCCTTGATCATCTTGATAGCTTCATCCAACGTTGTAAAAAAAGCTGCATAGATCTCAGACTGCTTATCAAACTTTGGCTCGTTATTAATAAATGCCTCTGTATAAGGAATGTCCCCATACATATCCGTCATCAAGCTGAACATATACACATTCCAGATTTTGGCACATGCTAGCTTCATAGGATTCGGGTCAATCTCATTCAGCAGTTTTAGCGTTTCATAATTTAGGTTCAAGGGAGCAAAATACGTTCTGGAGTAATAATAACTCCAAATACCATTACCTGGACTCGGTTCATAGATATCCCCTGAAAATGCCGGCTGAATATTTGCCCAATGCTGTGACCAATAACCTGTTGAGGTCTGATGTACCAACTGATAAACACGGTAGCTAATACCTGCCCCTGTCACTAGAGAACGAGTGAAAAGTAACGAAGGATCAATTGTAGTCGCACTAGTCGGTGAACGGTTTATTTCCTCAAAATCTTCCGTACAAGCTGCTGTCATAAACAAGCACAGCAACATCAGTATATATTTATTGATGGTTTTCATCTTTGGTTTCAATTTTAAAGTTGAAAATTTGGAGAAGAGCTATCTCAATAAATAGCCCTTCAACACTACCCTTTACAATTCTATATTCAGGTTAAAGCCATAGCTTGCTGTCTGTGGGAAGGCAAACATCTCCACCCCTCCAGAATTGTTCGTTGTGACAGCTGACTCTGGTGATACGTTCGGAACATTATTGTAAAGGAAGGCTAGGTTATTACCTACTAATGATAGTGATGCTTTCTTCAGGTAAACCTTATCCAATACAGACTTAGGTAGGTTAAAACCAATTGCGACCTGCTGCAGCCTTACAAAAGAAGCATCATACACAAACGCCTCCGATATTTGAGATACTCTATCCCAATACTTTTGTGGGTCAACAAATGACGATACTGTATTACCTTCTTGATCTACTCCAGTTATCTTATAACCGCCTGTAGGCTCCCATGCATCAGCAGATACATTTAGTGATACCCTATCAGCTTCAGAAGCAGCCCAAGCATCACGGCCTTCTACAGTAAAGTCCAAAGTACCGACCTGTGCACCTCTCAAGTTTGTATAGGAGAACATTTTATGACCAAATTTACCATCAATAAATACATTCACGAAGAATGACTTGTAGCGGAAATTACTACCAAAGCCTGACAACCATTGAGGTACACTATTACCTAGGTAAGCCTGATCATCACGATTGCCCTCTTCTGTAGTAGCAATCATTGGCAAGTTGTTGCCATCCAAAATCATATTTCCAGCATCATCTTTGGCAAACTTAGTTCCGTGAATTGTACCTACAGGGCTTCCTGGAATTGCCTGGATTAGCACCCCACCATATCCACCAAGATTCAGTTTTTCTACATCTTCTGTCAGTTCTTTTACCATCGAACGGTTATGACTAATATTTGCCATCAGTTCCCATTCAATATTTTCGTTATGAACAGGTTTGCCTGTCAAAGCCAACTCGATTCCATCATTGCGAATAAAGCCTGCATTTACCCATCCTGTCTGAAAACCAGAAGATGGTGAAAGCGGTGCTTGAAACAGTTGGTTTTCAGTTCCAGTCTGGTAGTATGCCAAGTCTACAGATATACGATCATTCAACAATTGAGCTTCCACACCCACATCAAAAGACTTGGTCATTTCTGGAAGCATATCATAATTAGGCTTTGAACCTGGGATTGCTCCATAAGGCAAATCAAAATACTGGTCAGGGTTTGTTGTATAGTTGAAATACAATTGATTTGGAGGCAATGAGTTACCCACCCATGCATAAGAAGTTCTGAATTTCAAATAATTCACTGCATCACCCAATCCAAAAGTTTCTGATGCAACCCAGCTAAAACTTGCGGATGGATAGAAAAACGACCAATTATCTGGATTCATCGTAGAACTCCAGTCATTACGTCCTGTCAGATCAAGAAACAACTGATCATTCCAGTCTAATGTCATCATTCCGAATACTGACTGAATCTCTCTCTGTGATTGTCCCTTACTGATTTGTCTGTTGTTGAAGTTATTGACAACATATGCTCCAAAAGGATTAATGATACCTGACTCACTGTTGGCTGCAGTAGAAGTCCACTCAATACGGTTCATACTGGCACCACCCGTCAGGCTGATTCCAAATTGACCTAACGTCTTCATACCATTCAAGATGATATCATAATTGTACTCCCCTCTTGTTGCGTCAGATGTATTGATTGTCGCCAAGCCATTCCCCTTGTAAAGCGTATTATGATGGGTATGTTTTTGTCTGTTGTCTACATAATAGTCTGCACCTGCTCTGAATTTCAGGCTCAATGCATCCAACGACGATCCACCAAACAAGCTTTTCAAATTCAAGTCACCTTCAACAAAAGCAATTGCACGGTTACGCTCATCATTGTTCAAGTTCAGTTCTGTTGCCCAATATGGGTTCTGTGAAAGAGGGCTTGCCGCAAATGCTGGTGCATCACCATTTACTGTCAGTTTACCATCAATGTGCTGATACTTATTCGTGTAATGAACAGGATACCCATTTACTGTTATGTAGTCTGACATCTGATCCAATGTGATGGAACGTGGTAACTGCATAATAGAGTACATAGGGTTATCTGGTGAACCTGCCAAGTTAGGACGGTTAAATGCTTTTTGGTTGATAAAGTTTACTTTGGCATCTACCGTAAAAAAGTCTGTGAGCTTTGTTATTGCTCGCAAATTCATTGACAGTTTATCAAAATTACTGTTCGGCATTATTGATTCATTGTCCTGCTTGGAAGCAGAAAAATAAACTGTTCCTATATCCGAGTTTTTACTGATTGAGATACTATTTGTCCATGTATAGCCATCCTTGAAGAAGTCTCCTATTGGATTTTCTGAATTTTCAGAGAGCACTTGCTCTTCGCCCAAAAAATTGGTTACAGTTTCAGCACCTGTCATTTTTGCACCCCAACTCAGGTTAGAAGTAGTGATAAACTTTCCTCCAGCGCCTTGCGAGTAGCTATTTTGGAAAGAGGGTAATATCGCTGGCTTTTCCATCACAAAATTGGAATTCACCGCAACTGAAATCCCTTGCTTCTTACTTCCTTTCTTAGTGGTGATCATAATAACACCATTCTGACCTCTAGAACCATACAATGCCGATGCAGCACCGCCTTTCAATACTGAAATTGAAGCAATGTCATTCGGATCAATGTTATTGGCTGCATTACCATAGTCAAATCCACCATACTGTCCTGCTGATGTTCCTCCATCATTACTAATTGGCACACCATCAATCACATACAATGGCTGGTTGTTACCTGTTAAGGAGTTAGAACCACGAATCGTTACATTAGTCGATCCCGTTGGACCACTACCTGAAGTACTCACATTTAATCCAGCCACTTTACCTGATAGAGCATTCAATGGAGATGTCTGTACTACAGCTGAAAGCTGGTCACCATTTACTTCCTGCATGGCATAACCAATCGCTTTCTTATCCCTTTCAATACCCAAAGCTGTAACAACCACTTCCCCTAACTGATGAGCGTCTTCTTCCATCACAAGGTTGATTGCAGTCTTATTACCTACCTCTATCACTTGAGAGTCAAACCCCAAATAACTGAACACAAGGAAACTCTCATTCTCCTGAAGTTTTACCTTGTACTTTCCATCAAGGTCTGTAATGGTACCCTTGGTAGTACCTTGTACCAATACACTTACTCCTATAAGTGCTTCTCCCTGGTTATTGGTCACTGTACCTGTAACCATGCGTTCCTGCGCAAAGGCTGAAAGCGTCAACAGCATCATTAAAATACCGAGGAGCCCAGTCCGTATCGTCGTTTGCTGATTCATTTTCATATTATTCTGTCATAAAGTTTAGCCTAACTGAGTAGGGTTCTATCAAGATTTGATTATGATTGTGGATATTATTCTATAAGATCAATGAGCTCTTCAGCTGTAACAGCCGCTTTCCTGCTATCCAATTCAATAACATAGCAGTAGCCTTTCCCCCCTTCCTCTTTAAATGCTTCTACCAATCCTGTTTGAGAGGATTCCAACAAGGTTCCCGTTTCTTCAGACCACAACTCCAGTGCAGTCAGACAACCCAATGAAGGGGTCATTGGATAAAAGGATTCATGTGCAAAAAATGTCGGGTTGATCGTAGAACCATGGGCTATAATTTCAGACCTACCAACTTTTCCAGCCCAGAAAGCCTGTTGTATTGGACGGTAGCCTTGCCATGATTCGGGGAACAGTTGATTGTACTGCATTAATGTCCATTCAGGATTTTCTACTAATGAAGCACCTGCCAATTGTATTTTCTGATGGAAAAAATCTTGAACACTGGTTTCAAATGGCAGATACATTTCAAGTGTAGGTGAAGGCCCTATAAAGACATTCTCAGAATGTCCAATCTCTGCAATTGTATAGACTCCCTGTGGGCTATTCCCATTGGTGATATAGGAAGGCATATCTGAGGCAGATAAAGCCAACTGCGGAAAGCAGACTATTTCCCCCTCATCATTCCTAACAAAAGTTCCATTTGCTCGCTGAACGATCGCCAGTCCTGTATACTTCCTATCAGTGCGCTGAAAAGAGTACACAACTGGCAATTGGTGCGTTTTCTGAAACTCAATCAGAGGTTTTAAATCAGGTCTATTGGCTACCTTTTCTTCTTTGGTAAATATCGCGTCTTCTATAAGGCATACCAGCATTGGGGACATTGCCCAGTCCGGAAATCGTTGCTCCAACTGTTCCAATAATCCCATGCTATCAGTTCCAGCCCTGATCAAATAATGAGTAGCCATCGCTAACAACTTGTGATTGGTTTCAGTTGAGAACACTTGTTCCATTTCAGCCTTAAAAGCAACAGGGTAAAGCGTGTAAACAGCTTCTAAAAGTCCTCTTCTGAATGACGCAGAACGGAAGTTATATACGCTAAAACATTTCCTCAGTCCATCCTCTATTTTGGGTGAAACGGTATGCGACATGCCCATTGCCCAAAAAGCTCCTTGCCAAACACCTTCATTGGCAGAGTCAGGCTGAAGAGCCAAAGCCTGTCCTATTAGTTCATGGTCAAGTTTTTCCCGAAACTCCTTTCTTTCTGCTGAAGTTGTTCTCTCAGCATACAATGTGTTTGTATGCTTCTTTTCTGCTTGCTGGCAAGCAAAGGTCAACAGACATAATAGGAGGATATGTATAGTAGGTATCTTCATCTCAATTGGTATTTAAATCAGGTTTTCCAAAACAGTTGCTTCTTTGTAAACCAAATGGCAATCCATATATCCAATCCTGTGATCACTAAGCCCCTCATCACTCCCAACCAAGGGTGAATGTCCTGCATGGCATCGAGTGGCTGTATCAAATGCAGTAATGACAGGATTGGCAACACAACAAAAGAAGCGCCCACATACCCAACCATCGGGTTTTGACCAGTCATGACCAACCACTTTAAAGCGGATGACCACTTCATAAAATCCAGTGTGATAGAGAAAAAAAGATAAGTGAATATGGCTAGCCCTACAGTGACGAAATAGTAGCTGAGTGTCGGTGAGTCTTTATGAATTCCTCCTTCATATGCTTCAAAACTGATTCCCAATAACAACCAGTAGATTCCCCACTGTGCGAGATCGAAGCAATGTTTACCAAAGTCAGACTTCATGCTTTTCAGCAGCCAGAAAAGTCCACTACAGAGTAACAGGTCTACCACCAAAGTAGTAGTTAAATAGCGTCCGTACAGACCTATAAGATTAACCAATAAGGCAGTAAGCAGTATCGCTACCGTTCCATACAAACGATTGTATTCATTGACGGACAGTGCTTCTTCGTGTTCACCTTGTTTGATCCATTTGATAATCAAGTCCCCTACAATAGTGCCTGGTATCACGATAAATAGGTATTGGCAGAAGTAGAATGTGTACAGCCAGCCAGCTGGAGTCAGGTTCCAGAGCCAAAGGTTCCAACTGTCACTTTCGGTGTGAGCTAATCGCATCGCTAACAGCAGCCCCATTATACCTAGACGCAAAAGCATATGCTGACGCGTCAACAACCAGATCAAGGCTCCAAAAAATGCCATATTCGCCAAGACCAGTATAATGATATCAGATCTGTTAGGAGAAAACTTGACGCCATAAAATGCTTGCACAACCCAAAGTGCTATTCCTGCCAAAAGGAATCCACTCACTTGAACAATTCTAGCATTTCGGGTTTGCAGTTTTTTGAATTTGGTAAACACCATAACCATGATGCCAAATGCCACAAGAGAAAGTCCCCACACACTTGCATCAGGGTTACTACTCAATGTCCATGGTTTCAGGTGTTGCAAAAAAATGGCAAAGAAAACCAGCAAGGCTGCCCTTTTAGTTGTTTGCCAAAACAAAGTAGGAATACGTTCCCCTCTACTGATTCTTGAGGATAGTGCAAAAGGGAAGGCTGCTCCCATTGTAAAAAGAAAGAAAGGGAACACGAGGTCTACCCAAGTTATACCCACCACTTCTGGTATATATTTGAAAGATGGTGGCCCTACCTGTGCATGAAACATCCAACCAGGTAATGTATCAAGATGTGGAATAGCTCCTGACAAGATCATCCCGACCATCGCCAAACCACGAAGGGCATCCAAAGCCAAAACCCTTGGGGTCTGCTTATTGGACTTGCCGACAGATGGCGCTGAATGTAAGGTCGCTACAGGCATCTCGTTACTTGATTAAGTGTTAAAAATCCTCTTTTCAGAATAAGGAGTAAGGAGATGATGCTTTGTAACTACTGAAAGTTGAAAAATTTTGCCCCGTAAAGAGTTTATTGAGCACAAAGAGATATAAAGCATTGTTTTACAATCACTAACAAAAGAAGTGATGTGTCATTTTTCAATATTTTATTTTGCGCTATACAACCTTCTTATATAAATCTGTCGTCAGAAAAAGTAACCTTTAAAGCATGGTAAAAGTCAAATGGTAGATTGACTTATAGCGTTTTATAAAAAAACTAACCTTCCCAATAGGGAAGGTCAGTAAACCGTAACATATCTATGAAAATGAAAATTTCTTTTATTTAACAAGCAGGCTTACTGCTCCCAGCATCCCTGCTTCATTACCACAGGTAGCCATTGCTATTTTTAAGTTTTTTCTGAATGATGGCATGAGCAGGTTCCCTAATTTCTGCTCCAATTTGTCAGACAAAAAAGCTCCCTGCTTTGAGACACCACCCCCCAATACGATCAGTGAAGGGTTAAAGATATGGCAGAGGCTAGCCAGCCCCAAAGCAATATCACCAGTCCAATCCTCAATGAGAGATACAAAAACCTCCTGACCAAGCTTTGCCTGTTCAAAAATCTGTCTTCCGTCTAGCTCCTTGGTTGGTCTTCCATCCTGTTTCAACCTAAGCTGAGCTTCCTTGACCAAAGCACTGGTAGAGGCATACTGCTCAAAACACCCCAACTGTCCGCAAGTACATGCCTTACCATTGCGTTCAAGCCTGATGTGCCCAAACTCTCCTGCAGATCCGGTACTGCCATGATATATCTGACCGTTGGTCACAATGGCACCACCAATACCTGTTCCAATTGTCAGACATAAAAAGTCTTTGACACCTTCCCCTGCTCCTTTCCAAGCTTCTCCTAATGCAGCTGCATTAACGTCATTCTCGACAGCAACAGGTATTTGAAACCGCTCTTCCAGTATACTAGCAACAGGCATACCTGTCCAACCTGGCAATGTATCTGTCGCAAATTCAATACTACCTGCTTGTACATTAACTTGCCCCGCAGTACTGATACCGATTCCCACCAGTGGACCAGACTTATGCCACAGTGTTTCCACTAGGTGGATAACCTTTTCCATCAGCTTCTCTCCTCCCTTATGGGCTTCTGTAGGTGTTTCATATCGAAACAGTACCACTCCTTCTTTATTGATGATACCATACTTGATACTTGTACCGCCTATATCAACTGCTGCGTAAAGCATATCTTATGATTGAATTGATAGATTGATTCCGATCTCGAACATTCTGTGCCAAGGGGAGAATACTGCCACCTGATCCAGCTGGTACTGACGGAAGGAATGTTGCATCATCTCACTCCAGAGCTGACGCATGCGACTTTCCATCTCCAGGTTGATTTCTTTTTCCTTGTTATTAAAGTCATAATAGGAAGCGCCAATTGACGGGAGGTAATGTTTCACCATATCCATCCTTATGGCTGTCTGATATGCCCAACCTTCCAGCAAGTGATAGATCTTGTTGAAGTCAATCTCCTGCTGACTGTCAGCCTCCAATCCGATGATGGCTGTTGCCAGCACCGTTCCGATGGTATTGCAGTTGGTATTCCAACCTGCATAAGCAAGTGTCTTGTTCCAAAGGTTCAAGTCATCCATCAGTTGTACCAGTTCTGTCTCGCCACCATTGGCAAACGCCACATCGGCAACAGCCACTTTCTTGCCTTGCGCCATCAGCGCTTCAATCTGTGCTGTGAAGTACCTCAGGTTTCTGAAAGTAGAGTATGTGATGTCCTTGACAGGATTGTCCCATGCCTCCATCATCACCTTGCCTGCTGTATTGACAGCCAATACAAAGTCTGCCTCTGCTGCATTGTCCACCACAATGGCGCCAGCTGCCAAAATATGAGAGCGTAAAGATTCACCCAACGGACGGTCCTCATACAATGGGATAATGGTTTCACTGTGTACTGAGCTAAATAGCAGGTATATCTTTGGCTTGTGTTTTCTCAGTTCTGTATAAACCCTTGCCAATAAGGTACAACCTACCTCATCTGCACCCGGATACATATGTACCTTGGCTTGCAGTCGCTGACTGATTACCGCTCCTACTACTTCTTTCTGATCCAAAGCAGTAAAGCCATATGGTGCGGAATCATCCTGCGGTATGGAGAGAAACTCTATCACACCTTCCTTCACCAGTGAAATGACTTGCTTATTGATCGCTACATTTTTCTTTCTACGCTCGCTATAGTCTGCCAATACTTCTTCCGGCAATTCACGGCTGATCTGTTCAAGCTTTGACGCCTCCTCAGCAGTTAGTCCTTCTCGCTCCTTCTTGTCTGTAAACCAAGCCCAGTTGAAGATTCGCTCCCCATAATCTGCATAGTAGTCAGGCTCCTCCTCACTACTGTCATAATGCGGTGTACGCATGATCAAGTTGCTGGCATAAATCCTGAACTCAGGGTGATGCTCCTTCAACGTTTTCACCTTGTTAAGTGTGGCCGTCAGCTCTTCAACACTTGCTTGATGCAAACGTGAAGGCAACAAGCCACCATATACCAACATCTCAATGGAAAAAATACCTGCGTCACATGTCGGTGCCTGCTGATTGACCCAATTCCACAGTTTGCTGATATCTGCTGGAGTCTTCTTCTGGCTCAACAGTTCCATTGGTGGTACAACCAATTCCATTTCTTGCTGTAAACGTCCGATCATCTGTGGATACAGATAGTTACAAGGACGCTCATCCAGCGGTATATACAATATTTTCATTTTTCTGTCTTGTTGAAAAGGTCCTCCGAAAGTGTTCTAAGGGAAAGTGAAAAGCGACAAAAAACTGTCGCTTTCACAAAACCTATCATCCCTATTTAAACTCAACCTTAACTGTTACAATTTTCTTTGCTCCCAACTCCAACTCAAAGCTTTGCTGACCTGATAGCTGCAAGTTTTCAATTTCTTTCTCTTCCAGTGTCATCAGTGTTGCTGACGCCAGCTCAAAACCAAAGTTGACAGCTGTCTTTTGGGTTGCTTCAGTTGGATTGAATATCCTTAACACAGCGGTACGCTCCTGATCGCTTTCAGCCTTCTTCAATGCAGAAAACTGGATATCCTTATTTTCGATGTTCAAGAATGAAGTACTGGTACCCAAATTACCGTTTAGTGGTCCTGTCTGAATCAGGCGTACCTCATAGTTGAAATCCAATGCTTCTGTATATACATTACCTTCTGTCCAGTCTCCCTGATGCGGATAGAAGGACAGGCGGAAGCTTTGTTTACCCAAACACTGTGAACCTTTCTCATGGGTATAGTCCTGCTCTGCTGCTGGGTTGATGATAAACTCAAACCCTCTCAACAATGTGATGGCAATAGTCTTATCCTGATCTTCCAGCACCTCATATTCCTTCAGACCATCTACCAGAATAGCTGCCCCTTTCTTGCCATCTGTTAGATCAACAAACTGGTGCATCGGGAAGTCATACATTGGTTGTTCTACCCATTCCGTTGTATCTGGTCTTTCCAGTGATCGTTTCACCACATCAAACTGTCCCTCGCCAAAGGAATGTGTAGCCCCTGTCAATCCTGTCGGGAACATGATACGCAGGCGGTGACTCTCCACCTTGTTATCCATCTCGATTTGGAAGTCCACTCGCTTGGCATTTTTGGTCAGGGTTACCAATAAGGTTACGGGTACATCCGTTACATTTCCATTTTCTGCTTTGCGGTCAGAAAGGTTATTGTACAATGAAAGTGTATGCCTGATGGCTACAGTAGCAGACAGTGCACCATTCTCCAGCACCTCGATCTCAGGTTTTGCTTTTTCAGTGGTCACAAATGGTGCTGTTGGAGTATTGACCCATGCATGCCCCGCTTCACCTTCATCATACAGGTAAGCGATCTCATTATATTCCGTACCTGATAATTTTTCTATGACATTCAGTGTACCATTGGCATTGATTGTCACCTTCAGGAAACTGTTTTCCATTACAGGCTGTGACAATACTGTCACCAGTCTATCTTTTGGCTCTAATACCAGTGCCTTTGGCTTGATGCGGAACGCTTTCATTCCAAACGCAGGAAGATCAGTCAGTTCTACATAGGCACGGTAACGAACCATATCAAAGAACATCGGACGGTTGGTCATTTGCTCTAGTACATGCTGCTGTGGCATACGCTCTATCAGCTGGCAGTTAAGCACCTTTCCGTCTTCATCCACAATTTCGAACCCTTCCTGATCAAACTCCACCGGAATGTCCAGATAGGCTTCCACCACGGTGGTTCTATTGCTGTTGTTCGGGTTGACTGCCACCAAGAATACTTTGTCGTTCACTTGCTCCTCCGAAGGATCCACCAGCCTGTCTGTATTCAGTTGCAGTACTGAATGTTTCATCGCACGTTCAAACACCCCTCTTGAGATTTCGATCACCTCCTTGTAGCGGTGCATCATGTCATCATGGATGGCATCCAGTGAGCAACCACCAATGGAATCATGTGCTGCATTCTGCAATACTTTTTCCCAAGCGATATCTAAGTACTGGTCGCGGATGTCACGTCCCTGCAATCCAGAGAATACGTTGAACGGCTCTGCATAAAACTGCAACCAACGCTCCGCATCAAAGTTTTTCTGCTTCAGGTACATCCTCGCTGAAGTTGTGTAACCGTACAGGTTACCGCTACGACGGTTTGCCTGAGCCGAACGGCGCTCACCTGTTACCAGTGACAGCTCTTCCTCATTGACACTTTCTGCAATATGCTTTGCATACTCCAGCAATGTGGAATGACGCACATCCAGGTTCATCTTTTCCTTAATATCCTTGATGATCTGTACTGTTTTGCCATTCGGACCTGAAGAGTCGTGTCCTTCCATCCAGATCTTATGCGGTGTCGTGAAATCGTGGTCCTGCTCCTCACGTAACCTGTTAGCCCAAGGCTCCAGTGTTTCAGGATAATACCCTTCGACTGGAGCTACAATAAAGAAGTCCTCATCTTGCTGCTGCCTGTCAGCGAAGTGGAATGGGGTCCCACCTTTTGACCACTTGTACTCCACCTCCCAAGGGTCTTCATTGTGTACCGCATTGCGGTAGATATAGAAATAGAAATTGTATCTCGGCATAGTAGAGAAACGTGAAGACACCATACGTGTGCCGTCTGCACCTTCCCACATAAACTCTGACCTAGGAGACTCCAGTGCATTGATGCCCCTGTAGAACATGATCAGGTCAATATTGAACTGCTTGTAAAGCTGAGGCAACTGAGAGATTTGTCCCCATGAGAATGGAGAGTAACCGATCTTGGAAACACCACCGTGCTCTGCGCAGACCTTGTGCCCAAGCAGTAGGTTACGGACATGGTTTTCGCCCCCTACCTGAAACTGGTCAGGCAAGATGTACCAAGGTCCGATCAACAGACGGTTCTCCTTCACAAACTGGATGATCTGTTCTTTTTTGTGAGGTTTCACTTCCAAATAGTCTCTCAGGACAATGGACTGGCTATCCAGATGGTATGCCCTGTACTCAGGATCTGATTCCAGAATCCCCAGTACGGCATCCATCATGTCGGTAAGCATTTGTCTGTTTCTTTGGAAAGGAAAACGCCATTCCCTATCCCAGTGTGTGTTCGATATTACGTGATAAACGTTATTCTCCATGGTTTTCTCTATGCTATATTTCTTTCTGATCTAAATAATTGGGTATGGGTATTATGACTGCAATACCTCATTTCGGATAAAAAGCTGTTCTTCGAGCAGTACCTCAGGCACACCGCCCTTGCAAATAAATGTGGCTGCACTCAGGTCATGTCCTGCCGTTTGGGCAAATGGGACAGCAATGCTTAAACCGATACCCGCCGCACGCATGGCAACTGTACCGCTTTGGCTGTCCTCAAAACCTGCTACCTTGTCAAAGTCATTTGGGTGAATTCCCAGTTGGTGAAGGGCTATGCTGTAAAGGTCACGGTGAGGCTTCAACCTGATCTCATTGGAATCAGAAGCTGTTACAAAGCTATCGTACACATTGCGGTAGTCAAATAACTGTTCGGCAATAAACTGCTTGCGTTTCTCAGACACCGCAGATTCCATAATCCATTCCCTGAGTACTGCAAACACCTCCTTGATCACAATATCCGCCTCATAAAAGATGGATGATGTCACCAGTCCAACCTTCAGTGGCTGTTGCTCGAATTGACAACTCAATTCAATCAGTCTGTTTGTCGTATAGTTGATATCAGTATCGGAGAAACTAACTCCCCGTTTCTTATTGTAAGTTTCAATCAGCTCCGGAAGCAGGTTTTTGATCTCTTCACCTAGCCAACCTTTCATCATCAGCAACAGTACACCTACTCCCGGCATTGGCTCAATCAGATGCTGACCTTTTTCCACATGACCAAATACTTCCTTTTGTACCTCATCACCTTGATTTAGCCTGATCATCTCCAGCAACTCATGATAACGCTGATAGTATATGTCAATCCCCATAGCCACAAGCATATCATCAGAGAAGTCTTCCAGTTTACCAGCATAGGTAGACACGAAGTAGACATTTGCATCTTCGCGACTATATTCTTCCTGTGACACAAGCTGTAGCAATGCCTGATCCTTTGCCATCTGACCAATGCCAAGTTTCAACAGGTTCTGCTCCACTTCCTGCTTTCTTTTTTGGTCTTTGCCGCATACGAGCGTCCAAACCACTGCATCCAGAAATGCCGTTACAATTGCCTCTTTCTTGAAAGTATCACCGTATTGACCTAACAAATACTCCACATGCTTGGTCGTGCTGTTGCCAATCACGTTCGGATAGTCCACTACCTTGTCAAGTCCTTCCCATAGAGTCTTATCCATGCGGTCACCCATTTTCCGAACCATGTATTCCAAGGCGTGCAGGCAAATCTCTTCCGTTGTAGTGGTGGTTCCATCCATGTCCATCACCACAGCCTTCAGTATTGCAACACCCTGTTCCTGCTTGGGAGCCAAGGCATACAATTCGTAAGAAGGAAATACAAACTCAGGGTTCTTGACCTTTGCGAACTGCTCTCCCAGCTCCATCACCATTGCCGAAGCATTGTGCTTATCTACTATCATAAATAAAGTGTTATCAAATCTGGATTTCTGATAGGAGGAGCTACATAAGTGATAGTTGTACTCTTTAAAGGTGAGTATTTTTTAAAAAAAAGAGGCTGCCCTTTGGTATGGAGCAGCCTCAGAAACATATAGAAATCTATATACGGCCTTTTGCAGATAGCCTTCACTGACTACCTGTTAGCTTTTAGTTCACTTGTAAGATAAGTTGTTGACCGGTGGTGATAAGCCCCGGAATATAAAAATCCAAATTGCCATTAAAGTTACCTCCTGCTGGTACATTCCAAGTAGCCAGCCACTGGCGAGGTGCTGTTGGTGTAGTATAGATGTTTTTGACTACTCCATTCATCTTCAATGGGCCATTATAAGTAAATGATGGGCTGTTGACACTATTCGTATAATTGGAAGCAAAGTACAAGGTCACTTGTTTGGCTGTACTATTTGGATTGTGCATCGCCAAGGTAATATCATATTGATGACCATAATTACCATACGTTTTCTCAGCTGAATCGGAAAGTCGAACTACGGATGGTGCATTCTGGTCCTGCAAGTAGACTCCATTAAAAGCAAACTTGCTGCTTGTATTTAAGGCAAACCCGATATACGACTGGGAAGCAGGCAGCGTGATATCTGTACTTCCTTCCCATCCACTATTGGCATATACGCCAGCTTCACGCCCATAAGCATTTGGGTTAGGAGAATATATATCTCCAGTAGCAGGCCCACCTTGGGATTTGTTGATGGCATCGGTCAAACTTCCATTAGAAGTCACTACAGTGTACACATAAGCACCAGCACTTGCCGTAATCTCAAAACGACCATCAATCATATTACCGTTAGGTACTGGTAGCTTGGCTACTTCGTAAGCTTTATAGCTATTCAAAGTTACATTGGAGAAAGAAGTACGTGGCGTATTGTTCAACCAATCTTTAGCCACATGAAAGCTCTGTCCTGTACCAGTCCCCTGAAGAGGCTTTTCTGAGTTGGTGTACATAGACCCTTTTCCAGAGATCGTGATGGAAGAGGCATTTGGATTCGTTACCAGTACATGCAGATACTTCTGACTTCCTGACTGATTAATATGAAACAGATAGACAGGTATGGTTCCAGAAACAGGGTATGCTGCTCCACCACGAGTAGCATCCGTACGCGAGTTTTGCATTAACCAACCTGTTCCTCTAAATATTTCGGGGTTGTTACTTTTCCAGATCTTATTGCCTGAAAGCCCTCCTCCCAAATCTTCTAACTGGTCCTGAGGTACAATTCCAGAAATAGAGCCAGCTGTCCAATCCGATTGCGAAACAGCCATTCTGAGGTTATGTTGAGCATCAGGCTGTTCATTGATTTCCTGTTGCAATTGCTCTTCCTGATGACAAGCATTCAGGAACAAAGTACTCAATACCAAAGTGAGTACAAACGTTACTTTTTTCATCTTAATAATTTGTTGTTGTAATTCAATAAATAACTTATTGCTAAGAGGTTAGTAACTGTAAATTGTACTCTTATTTAGATGTTTACTTTAAAAAAATTTTATCTTATAGAGACTAATCAGCAACAGATAAGTTATACAGAAGTCATAACTCTAACCTATATTCTCTTATTCTTAAAAGAATATAGATTTTGCTCAAAATACAGTCAGACGCAAATGGTAATAAGCTATTTATTTTGGATCTCTGAGGCTAAAATATAGTACAGTTGGAAAGGTTAAAAACAATCAATAAAGTCTATTGTTGTAACTTCATCAATAAGCTATTACAATGATAAAACAGAAGTGAAAGAAACCGTACCACAAATTAAGTTCAGCAATAAACGTAAGGAGAGTCAGTTTGATTTTATCTGTCTCGAAGAGTTGTATGCACGCAAGGAGTTAACGCATACACTTTTTGATTTCCAACAGATTGACTTCTATATGCTACTTTTCTTTACAGATGGGCAAGGTATACACACGATTGACTTTACAGATTACACTTACCATAAGGGAACTATTCTAAGTATCAGGAAGGATCAAATTCATAAGTTTTTTAAATCCAGTGCAAAAGGTTATCTGCTGCTTTTCACTGAAGATTTCCTGTTCCAATTTTTCAACCACTCAGAAGTACTTAAAAGTCTACAGCTCTTTAATGAGCTAATCACTTCTCCAAAAATTGAGTTGGATAAAAATGCATATGCCACTTTCATTAAAATTATTGACGAGATAGGTCACGAATATTTTGATATTCAAGATGAATACTCCTTAGGTACTATCAGAAGCCTAATGCATATCCTGTTCTCCAAGATTCTAAGAATCAAATCCAAAGACAATCAAATATTGGAAGGGAAAAAGTATCTGGCAGAATTTACCCATTTTCAAGTGTTGGTTGAGCAACAATGCTTAAAAACCAAAAAGGTAGCCGATTATGCAGACCAGATGGCTGTAAGTACCAAAACCCTTAATAATATTACCCAGCGGATTGTACATAAGCCTGCCAAAACCTTTATTGATGAGATTGTAATGACACAGATCAAACGATTGCTGATCAATACAAAACTGACTGTAAAAGAAATTGCCTACGAATCGGGTTTTCAGGAACCTACCAACCTGTACAAATTCTTTAAAAAGCATACAGATGTTAGCCCTGAGGTATTCAGACAGACTTATCAGATTGGGTAACTTTCCCATTTTCACAGTTATAAATCAATTTTGTATAACTATTTGGCTTGGTTGATAAGCTACCTTTGAAACATCATTTAATATGATATATTTCGTACATTTTTACTGATAACAGTACTCGCAAAATATTGGATTTCAGAAGGCTACCAAGCCATCTAAAACAGCAATAAAAACCAGATAATTATGAACAACAGAATTAAAATAAGCAATACAGATTTAGAAGTAGGCCGCATCAACTTCGGAGGCAACGTTTTTGGTTGGACTCTGGACGAGCAAAAGTCATTTGAAATCTTGGATGCATTCACGGCTGAAGGTTTCAACTTTATTGATACTGCCGACACTTACCCATGGTGGGTAAATGGTAAAGGCGAACTTTCTGAAACCATTATCGGAAAGTGGATGAAGTCAAGAGGAAACCGTGATGATTTAGTCATTGCAACTAAAGTGGGATCTGAAACAAAAGAGCATGGCTATGATATCAGTAAAGCACATATTCTAAAATCTGTAGATGAGTCTCTGCAACGCCTGCAAACAGATCATATCGACCTGTATTATACCCACTTCGATGATAAAAGTACACCCATTGAGGAAACCCTTTCTGCCTATGATGAGGTCATAAAAGCAGGGAAAGTACGCTATATTGCGGCTTCTAACCTCTCCCCTAAAAGATTAGAGGAGTCATTTGAGATAGCAGAAAAGAAGGGGCTTCCGAAATATGTCGCCTTACAGCCACACTACAGCTTGGTTGAAAGAGAAGGATATGAAAATGACTACCTGCCATTGGTTGAAAAATATGGATTGACAGTGTTTCCATATTGGTCACTGGCTGCCGGATTCCTGACAGGCAAATACCGCTCTGAAACAGACCTAAGTAAAAGTGTTAGAGGTGAAGGCGCCAGAAAATACCTTAATGAAAAAGGGTTTACCATCTTAAAAGCACTTGATGACATTTCGGTCAAGCATAATACTAAACCGGCAACGGTAGCACTGGCTTGGTTATTAGCGCAGCCACACATTGGCGCTCCTATTGTAAGTGCTACAAGCCAATCACAGCTAGAAACACTTTTTGCTGCACCTAAAATAGCATTGGATCAAGGTGACCTAGACATGTTGGATAAAGCAAGTAAATAAATAAACATTGATTGAAAACAACCTAACAACAAAAAGCCCTCTTATATAATCAATTTATAAGCGGGCTTTTCCTATCCTTTTTACTTGCATATAAAGCCACTCATATACTTTCAAGTACCTGCCACACTTATATAGTTTTCAGATTCAAATGAAATAGAGTCTATAGAGTAAACATTCCCATTTTTACAGTCTTAAGTCAATTTTGTATAGCTAACCGAATTGGTATTCCGCCTACATTTGTATTATCAATTTATTAATAATCAACAAGGTATGAATCACAAATTATTTCTAGCATCAGCTATTGCTTCCTCATTGTTTTTGGGGAGTTGTAACTCATCTGACGATAATAACATTGACTCTGAAAACATGGAAAAGGACAATCCGAAAGTAATCGCACTGAAGGCACAAGATGCGTTCTTTAAAGATTATAGTACTGAAGGCGTTGAGACTTACTTTGCCGAAAATTACATTCAGCACAATCCTTATGTACCAACAGGACGACAGACTGTTATCGATTTTCTTCCTGCCTTACAGCAAGCAGGTACTACTGCCACAACACATCGTATCTTACAGGATGGCAATTTGGTGGTGATGCACAATACTTATAACAATGCAGAAGCATTTGGAGCAAAGGAAATTGTCACATTTGATGTATATCGTGTAGAAGAAGGCAAAGTAGCGGAGCATTGGGATAATATCTCTCCGATTGTAGAAGAGACTGCAAGCGGTCGTTCACAGTTTGACGGTCCAACCGAGATCACAGATAAAGAAAAAACAGCAGAGAACAAGGAACTGGTGAGCAACTTTGTGAACGATATCCTGATGGGACATGATCCCAATAAAATTACAGACTATATCAGCACAGAAAAATACTATCAACACAATGTCGCTATTGAAGATGGTCTGGATGGACTGGGAAAAGCCATCGATTATCTGGTATCTCAAAATGACATGTTTACCTACCGCACACTACACAAGGTATTAGGTGAAGGTAATTTCGTTTTTTCCATGAGTGAAGGAGATTGGCATGGAAAGCCTCATGCATTTTTTGACCTCTTCCGTATTGAAAATGGCAAGATTGTCGAGCATTGGGATGTGATTTCAGAAATTCCAGCTGAAATGGCACACGAAAACGGAAAATTTTAATTTTCAATCAGTTAAACTATCACGAATAGGGTTGTGTGTATAAGGTTTTAGGATCCATCATACAAGACTATTCGTGATTCACATTTGATATTTCAATCAGACTAAATCAATAATCGATCAGAACATGAATATTTTAGAAACATTGAACTGGCGTTATTCAACAAAAGAATTTGATCCGAATAAGAAAATTTCAGAAAAGGATTTTGAAGTAGTAAAAGCATTATTACGTCTGAGCCCTTCCAGCACCAATATTCAACCTTGGCATTTCGTGATTGCTGATACGCAAGAAGGTAAGGCACGTATCGCCAAGTCAGCACATGGTTTTTACCAGTTCAATGAACCAAAAATAATGGATGCTTCATATAGTGTTGTTTTCTGTGCGAGAACAAGTGCTGATGAAGAATATATGCACCGATTACTAGACAAAGAAGATAAGGATGGTCGTTTTGCAGATCCAAAATTCAAGGAGATGATGTATGGAGGCAGAAAGATATTTGCAGACATGCACCACTACGATTACAAGGATTTTCAGCATTGGATAGAAAAGCAGGTATACCTCAATATGGGTAATTTCCTGTTAGGCGTAGCGGCAATGGGTATCGATGCCCTACCTATGGAAGGGGTTGACCTGAAGGTATTGGACGAGGAATTCGGATTGAGAGAAAAAGGATTTACAGCACTAGCAGTTGTTTCAATTGGCTACCGTAAGGATTCTGATTTCAATGCCATTTTGCCAAAGTCCAGACTTCCTGAAGAAGAAATCTTTACAGTGCTTTCGTAACTGTAAATAACGATATATCAATCTCAAAGCAGAGATCGGAAGGTCAATCTATGGAAGATTTCTCATTCAGGATTACCTTTCGATTCTCTTATTTTCGACAAATCCATTATAATGGGCACGTCCATTGAATGACACCTTAAAAATAAGTGTTTTATCACTGATGTGCTTTCCCCGACACTTCCCATTTGTAAGCACACTACAAATTACAATCAACCAACTCTATACAGTATTCGATTCTTACAGTAACTCTTAAACCCAAAATAATGATGAAAGCATTCGTATTGGAAAAAGCAGGACCAGCAGAAAACCTGAAAATCAAAGAAATAGACAAACCACCCCTAAAAGAGGGTGAAATTTTGGTAGCTGTAAAAGCTATTAGCATCAATCCAGCTGACGTAAAAATCAGGGCAGCAGAGGAAGGTATCAAGTCCATGTATGCAGGTGCTGAAAACATTATCCTCGGGTGGGATATTGCTGGTACAGTCGAGGAAGTAGGTTCAGGTGTCACTCACTTTAAGAAAGGCGACAAAGTCTTCGGTATGGTGAACTTCCCCGGTCAGGGAAATGCCTATGCCGAATATGTGGCAGCTCCTGAAAATCAAATGGCAAAAATACCTGACAATGTCTCTTTTGAGGAGGCCGCAGCCACTACCCTTGCAGCTCTGA
This sequence comes from Limibacter armeniacum, assembly GCF_036880985.1. Taxonomy (NCBI): domain Bacteria; kingdom Pseudomonadati; phylum Bacteroidota; class Cytophagia; order Cytophagales; family Flammeovirgaceae; genus Limibacter; species Limibacter armeniacum. The sequence continues at coordinate 15,892 of NZ_JBAJNO010000001.1, read as the reverse complement.
CAGCTCTTCAAGTATTGGAAAACAGGGTAAAGAAAGGCGATCGTGTCCTGATTCAAGCGGGATCAGGGGGAGTAGGACATTTTGCCATTCAGATTGCCAAATACTATGGCGCCTACGTGATTACAACCGCATCAGGCAATAACAGGGAATTTGTGATGTCATTGGGGGCTGATGAACATATTGATTATCAGAAACAAAACTTTGTGGATATTTTGTCAGATATCGATTTTGTCTTGGATGGCATAGGCGGCAAAGTATTAGAAGATTCTATCAAGGTGCTAAAAGAAGGTGGAACCATTATTTCTCTACCTACATCAAAAAAAGTGTTGGAAGAGATGGAAGCAAAAACGGAGAAAAAGATTCATACCATTCCACTGTTGGTACATTCTGATAGAGCGGGGATGGTTACCTTAAGTCAATTTCTAGCGGACGGTACCTTAGAACCTACCATCTTTAAAACATTTCCTTTTGACGAGATGCAGGAAGCCCATAAGGAGGTGGAAGCCGGAAGAACAGTAGGCAAAATAATCGTCACCCTTTAAAATCAGCTGATTATCAACTAAAAGAATCTTCAATATGAATCTGGAAAAAAATAAAGAAAATGCGATTGCCTTTTACCGAATGGCTTACGAAGGTAACCCTCAAAAAGCTATTGAGCTTTATGTTGGCAAAGAATATATCCAGCATAATCCGGATGTACCAGATGGAACTCAGGGCTTTATTGATTATTTTGAAAAGATGCAGAGAGAATACCCTGAAAAGTCAATCCGATTTGTAAGAAGTGTAGCGGAAGGTGATCTCGTCGCCTTGCATACCCATCAGGTTTGGCCCGGTAATGACCAATATGTAACCATGGACTTTTTCCGCTTTGATGAAAAAGGCAAGATCTGCGAGCATTGGGATGCTATTCAGCAAGTTCCTGAAAAGCAGGCGCACCAGAACGGGATGTTTTAATTCATTTTTTAAAATGAAAAAGTACCCCATTGGAAGTAGATCGGCTTTCAATGGGGTTCTTTTTTACCGAATTTCACGAACTCAGACATATTAAAAATTCCCCTTAATATGGGGGACTTTTTTTCATTTACTTCATTGGGGCAATCATAACAATAGATTATTAATAAGTGAAACACTTTTGATTCGAACAGTATTATTCATGCCTTAAAGAATCACCCCTTTAGTTGCCCTATTTTTTCCGCAATGATTCTTGCCTACACTGATAAATTGGGTTTTGTAAAATATTGAATACTCATTTTTTTAATGGCAGCAATATGAATGTACAACAATTTCTAGCGGGAATCTTTTTGTTTGCAGCAGGCAATACTGTCGTATTAGCACAAGACTTAACCATCCCCCCAAAACACTATGTAGACACCGTCAATATTGAAATGAGAGTGGTAAGACAAAACGACCGTTATCCGCTTTCAGATCAAGGCAATAACGGTAAGTGGAAATTGCTGAAAAAACACTCCGATGAATTTGATGGAAAAAGTGTCAACGAAAGTCGATGGTATCCCAACAACCCGAAATGGAAAGGCAGACAACCTACTTTCTTCCATCCATCCAATGTCAGGTTGGAAAATGGTGAACTCATTTTCAGTGTTAACAAACACCAGAATGATTCACTCCCGGAAGGTTTTACTCATACTTCTGGATTTATCAAAAGTAAGAAGAAATTTCTCTACGGCTATTTTGAGGCAGAGATGAAACTGATGGATGCTCCTTGGGTATCGGGTTTCTGGATGACTAACGTAAGCAAGGACTGGTGGACTGAGATTGATATCTGCGAGAATGCCCCCGGTGTAAGTTATAACCGGAATGACCTGAATTCCAACATCCATGTTTTCAGGACACCTAAGGATAAAGGGGATATTCAGAAGCATTTTTCCAGAACCAAAAAGTACTATATCCCTTCAGAACTGCAACAAGATTACCATGTATGGGGACTTGAATGGACACCTGAATACATCCGCTTCTACATTGACGGCATCCTGTTCAGGGAAGCTAAGAATACCCACTGGCACCAGCCATTGGAAGTCAATTTCAATAACGAATCCAACAAATGGTTTGGTGCACTTCCGGACGATCAGCGACTTGATGGGCAATTTAATGTGAAGTACTTCAGAGCTTGGGAAGCCAACTAATATTGATGAATTGAGAAGGGCATATATCTCCTCTTTTTTTTATGCTAATGAACAACAGCCAAACATACAATAAAATGCATGCAAACATAAAGAACAGACTGCTCAGCACATTGTTATGCCTAAGCCTCTTTTCCTGTAAACCATCCGCTCACCAATTTGGCAACAGCCCGAATCAGGTACAGAATGCAGGAATTACTGCCCAAAGGGAAAAAACTATACAGCAAAAAGTGTCTGCCATAATGGACACCCTTTCGCTGGAACAGAAAGTATTGCAACTGATGGGAGAAGCTGACCAACCAAAACTTGCTAGAGGAGAAGCTATTTCGGGCTATAATATTGAAGGGGCGACTACCTTACCACAACAGATAGGTATTTCCTGCAGCTGGAACCCTGAGTTGCTGCGTATCAATACCGGATACACATCTAGACTGATGCGCTCATTGGGTACCACTCTAGCGCTGTCTCCAATGCTGGATGTAAGCAGAAATGCCCATTGGGGCAGAATGGAGGAAAGCTTTGGGGAGTCAGAATATCTAACGTCCCGCATGGGACTGGCTTTTGTAAAAGGAATGCAAACTGATGACCTGAGCAAAGGGGTAGCCACCACTACCAAGCACTTTGCCGGATACGGTGGCAAAAATGACAACCTTCGTGTATTTTATGAGGAAATACTAATGCCCCATGAGGTTGCCATCCGCCTGGGCAATTCCCAATCCCTGATGCCAGGATACCATTCCTATCAGGGAGTTCCGGCACATGCTTCAGCATTTCTGCTACAGGACGTACTCCGCAACCAATGGGGATATGATGGTGTGGTGGTTTCCGACTATTTTGCCATCAAGCAGATTCATAATTCCTACCACTACGCCAAGGATACCCTTGAAGCTGTCGCAATGGCACTGAAAAATGGGATACATCTTGAGTTACCCAACGGCGATTATTACAAACAACTTCCTGGAGCCCTTGAAAAAGGCATGATCTCAATGGAAGACATTGACAATGCTGTCCGACATATCCTCACTCTGAAAGGAAGACTAGGGCTTTTGGATATGCCTCCAGTCCCTCAAAAGAATGTGGAATTAGACCCTGTAGACTACCGTGAAAGAGCCTACATTTCTGCCGCTCAATCATTGGTATTACTGAAAAACAAGGGCATTCTTCCCTTGAGTGACGACATAAAAAAAATAGCTTTGGTGGGTCCTAATGCGGATGCCGTAGAATCCCTATTAGGAGATTATACCCATCAGACTTTATCTCTTTACTGGGGAAAACAACCACTCGACGGTTTAAATCCAAAACTAATCACACTACTTGAAGGCTTGCAATCCAAGGTAAACGATCAGGTAGAAATCCTGTATGAGCGGGGTTGTGACTGGACAGATTCCTACAACAGCTCCATCGCCAGCCTCAACAAAAATGTAGGTGATGAGCGAGAAAAAAATGTGGTGGAGATTACTTCCAAGGACTTCGGTATTCCTGATCCTGAAAAAGCACTTCAGTATGCACAGGAAAGTGATGTCATCATTGCCGCTATGGGAGAAAACCGCTACCTGTGTGGTGAAGGACGTAACCGTTCCAATATCAGGCTTGCTGGTCAGCAAGAAGCGTTTGTTAAAGAATTGATTGCAATAGGCAAACCCGTTGTACTAATCGTATTCGGAGGCAGACCCCATGTTCTGACTGATATTGAAAAGGGCTGTCAGGCAATTGTACAGGCATGGTATCCGGGTGAGGAAGGCGGTAATGCCGTAGCGGATATGCTGCTCGGCAATATCAATCCTTCAGGAAAAATGACGGTAACCGTTCCACGCAGTAATAAACAGTGCCCAATTTGGTACAGTAAAGGATATAATCCTGATGATATGCCACTTTATCCTTTCGGACATGGTTTGTCCTATACCACTTTTACATATAGCAACCTTAAGGTATCCAATGAAGCATCCACTACAGACCAATGGATACCACTTTCTTTTGAACTGGAAAACACAGGTGATCGTAAGGGAGCTGAGATTGCACAGCTGTATGTCTCTGCCAAAGGACTTTCCATGCCAAGGCCTCCAATTGTTCTGGAAGGTTTTTCTAGAGTAGAACTGGAAAAAGGGCAAAGAAAGACAGTCACTTTCTATGTGTCTCCTCAGCAACTTGCTTTTTATGATAAGGACATGAAACTGGTTATTGAGCCAGGTACCTATAAGTTTTCGATCGGTGCATCATCTACAAACATGAAACTGACTGCCTCAATTACGGTAAAGGGAGAAAAGCTGACACTTGATCAGCAGGATATTTTCTTTAGTGAGACAATGATTAAATAAGACTAATCAAACAACCCAAGGCTAATAAAAAAGAGTCATCCTGAATGCTATTCAGGATGACTCTTTTTTATGATGAATTTATAAGGGGATTAAATGTCTTTCTGCAAAATGGTTACAGCCGTTAATCTGTTAGCAGGTATATTGACCTTTAACACTTTATCATTCACTACCAACTCAAAAGTATCATTAGCTGTATTACCATTTACAATTAATACTTTAATGGTTCCGTCAGGAGATTTCACCGATATCATTGGGTATTTTCCTCGACAAACTGATGCAATGCGTTTGTCTCCTGGCTTGATAAACTTGCTGATGATATACATGGCATTGTAGTCAGGATTGTAGTAGACCTCTCCTGTTTCTCTATTAATATTGATCAGAGAGTTTTGTGTCCATCCCCAACCGCTTTTGGTCGTTTCATTCAGAATCATATTCCAATATGTAAAAGTGGTACTACCACTGTTAATATAATTGGCCACTTCTTCTAAACGATGTGCAGCTTGTTCAACAGAATTTTCGCCATTATAGCAATGCCCTTCCGTATGGAAAATTTTCAAATCAGGCTTGAAAGTTTGGGCATCTGAAATAAAGCGAGCATCTGTATATTGAATCCCTACTCCATCTATTTCACCCAGTTCTTTGATTGCCACAAAATCCATCAGATCCATTTGATTAACGACTCTGAAAGTACCTGCATAAACCTTCGCCTTTATTTTGTTTTTCTTAAAAGCAGGAATCAGGTAATCATTTGCAAAACTCACCATTTCCTTCGCAGGAAAAATACAACTCGGATACTTGGTATCTGCATCATTTTCATTCTGAATACAGATACGATCAATGTCCACTCCGTTTTCATGATAAGCCCGAACGTACTTCACAAAATAGTCAGCGTAGGCTTTATACACTTTAGGGTTGTTCTTCAGCTCATTTCCATCCACTTTTAACCCTTCCATTTCTCCACTTTCTTTCATCCAACCTGGAGGACTCCAAGGAGAAGCAAATAAGGTCATATTGGGGTTTACCGCCAACGCCCCTTTGATGTAGGGCAAGACATATTTTTGATCCCTTTCTATAGAAAAGTGTTTCATATTATAGTCATCCGGTACCATTGAATAACTATAGGCATCGAGCCCAAAATCGCTAGCGCCAATAGCTGTACGACAGAAAGTAAATCCAGCTCCTTCTTCCGAAAAAAGATTTTGCAATATTTGCTGTTGTACATCTTGAGGAAGCGAATGCAATGCTTCCCCGCCTATTTCATTGAAAGCTCCCCCAATTCCTTCTATCTCTTGAAATACTACTTCAGGTTGGATATAAATTCTATTCTTCCAGCCAGCATTTCCTTTAACATCTTTATTGTTGACTTCCTGTAAAGGAGATGCCTCTCCCCTTTCAAACTGTACAAACCAAGTTTTTACATCAAGGTTGCTTTGCGCAAAAATGCCATTACTTAAAAAAAGCAGACAAATCCCCAATATTGGGTTAAGTATGTATTGTATATTATTCATCTTTTACTGATCATTTAAAGTTATATCCCTCTCTTCTCTACTATGCTATTATGGACTCTTTTGAACTCCAATCCATTGAGCCATGTAGCCGCACTTTCCTTATCTGTTCTGAAATAAATCTCTACCGGATCGGTACCATTGCTTTCAATAATATTCGTCACTGAGATTGGTTTACGCTCCCCTATATCTTTCGCATTAAAAATACCTACAGGCTCATCGTCAGAGATATAAGAAAACACATCTCTTGCATCTCTTCTGGTCACTGCCATATTGTAAGGGAAAAGCTTATTCCTATTTTCAAAAGAATGATGGTAGGTTTTCAATTCGTATTTGCCTTTTGATAATCCAGTAATAGTCAATTTCAAATCACCCGCATCTGTGTACACCCCATCACACCCCATAAATGCCAAATCACCGAGTATGGTGTAAGTTCCTTTCCGCCATTTCAATCCTTCATCCGCTGTAACAGAGAAAGTGCTCTCCCCAAGTTGAAATGTAAAAGCATCACTGTCTCCACCATTGGCAACTTCCCAACCAAACTGTGACAATTGTCCTTCTGTCTGAATGTCAATTTTGTAGATAGGATTATCATAAATAGGTTGGGCATTTTTAGCTAATTCATCCGCTATAAAAGGGACAGTTGTTAGTTCTATTGTAGCCGATTTCAGCTTTCCGGAAGTAGCTTTAATTTCAACTTCACCTGCCTTAGCCGTTCCACTCAAGTATACAGTTGCCACTCCATGGTAGACTTGCATATTTTCCACAAATGCTTCCTTTTCATACACAACGGTACCTGCCCCTTTTGTTTCAAAATGTACTTTGTTATCTGCATTAATGACTACTTCCCCATTTTTATCTACTACATACGCCCTAATCATCTTTAAGTCTGATCCTCCTGCAGTCAATTGAAGACTTGGATTATCAACCGCTAATTTCAATGCGTATGGTTCCCCTGCTTTGGTACGGGTGTGCGTAGCCAAAGGAATATTTTCATACTCATATAGTGCTTTGGCTGTCAGTTTTTCATTCGTCCACTGATATCGGAATGTAAAAGACGGAAACTTGTTCATAATACGCAGTGGATCGTTATCGGCACTTTGGATGGCTACCAATTTATCGTTTGCATACAAAGCTACTTTTGGCGCATTGCTGTACACATGTATTTTTTCATTTTTATAAACAGATTCATCTGCAATGTGTACGAAAGGAACTTTTGAATTTTCAGATTGATACCAATAGTAGGCAGGACGAGGCACACGGTAAATGGTTTGCATTCCGTATTCTGTATACATATCATGCTCCTTTGGATTCGGGCGAAGACGATTATAATCAGCGCCAACCCAAAGCAGCGCACCAATATTATTTTTACGCTTTTTATAACGAGAAATATGGAACTGCTGTGCTAGTCCATCATTGGACTCTCCATGCTCCATCACCAGACAGAAGTCTCCCTCTGGCCAATCCGTTCTGCGGTAATCCATCGTCGCATAGATATCAGCTCCTCCTGCATTTTTCACTCCACACCACGGACTAGATGCACTTGCCGTTAGTCGGAAAGGGTCTTCTTCTTTAGCCGCACTGTTGAGCTGCGGTACAGGACCTCTGTGATTGATACCTGCTCCCCAAATGATGATCGATGGATGATTGCGGTGATTACGAACCATCATACGCATGGACTGCTCCAACTTGTCCATCCATTCTCCTTGATCCCATAGAATCCAAGTGGATGGCTCTTCGTAAAGCACAATTCCCAACTTGTCACAAGCCTCGATAAAGGCATTGTCTTGTGGATAATGTGAAAGACGAATCGCATTTACCCCCGCTTTCTTATACGCCAAAGCCGCTTCAAAATGCATACTGTTGGGTACTGCATCACCGATATGTGGATAGTTTTGATGACGGTTGATACCAATCATAAAAAAGGGCTCTCCATTCAGCAGCAACCCTTGTCCATCGACCAGCTCGATCGAACGGAAACCAAAGGTATTTTCTATAAAATCTACAGGCTTATCATTTAGGTAAACGACAGAAACGGCACGGTACAGATACGGGTGATCAGGTGACCAAAGATGGTAGTTATCCACAATATCCGTCGTCTGTCGGAAGACTTTGTGCTGTCCTTGTCCAACGTTAGACCTAGCAGTCATTTTTTTCACAACGGCTCCATCCGCATCCACGATCATTGTCTCGATTCGACAATCTGATGCTTCCGAATATTCGTTGACAACGGTTGTTCTTACCGATACTGTTCCATTCCGTTTTTTTACGGTTGGAGTCGTAATGTGAACTCCCGCAAACGCATCTTCCCAATTGAAGTTGACGTGAAGTCTATTGGTTTTGACCAGATAAACATCTCGATAGATACCTGCCCATTTCACATAATCCGTCTCATCCGGGTCAGGGGCAATCATAGGGTCATAACTGTTATCCGCATTGACCACAATGGTGTTTACCTCCCCTGACTTTACAAAATCCGTAATATCAAAATGATGCGAGACATACCCGTTCACGGCAAAACGACCGACAAAATTTCCATTTACGTATAACTCTGTCGCATTGTGGACTCCTTCAAATTCGATAAAAGCTTTCTCGTTTTCTGTCAAATCAATTCGCATTTTTTTACGGTACCAGTTCTGATCTCTCAGAAAAGTCTCTTGTCTCCAATGCTCCGTGACACTGTCCAGGTCTAAAGCTAGCGGATCAGGATTATGTGGTAAATTGACCTTCTCCCAAGCCCTATCATCAAAGTTTTCTTCGGAAGGCTTTTCACCTTTGAGCATTTTGGAAAACTTCCAGTCAAGGTTGATGTTTTCTTTTACCCTATTGGTTTTCGGATAGCCTGCAGGTAGCTGTGCTTGTAGGTGATAGGCAAGCAGCACAGTAAATATCAGACTGAATATCTTTTTCATTTGTCAATCGTTTGTTTAAAAAAATCGTAGGATAAGCGTGCTACTGAAGGCTTACTTTATGTTAGTTCTGAAGTGAAATACCATCCCCTATCAGCACCTTTAATTTTGACAGATTACCATATTCATCCCCTTTCAGCAGGTAATAAACCATTCCTGCATCTGAAATGTCAGCTCCTTTCCCTTGTGGATGAAATTGTAACCTACCGTAAAGCCATTGAATATTTAGGTCTGCATGGTCACGCATCCAATGAAAAGGCGAAAAGTCTGTGCCTGAACACCAAAGTTTATGAATATTACCGCAGGCATTCTGGTCAACTATTTTTTTGTATTTGATACGGCTGCCACTCAATTCAATCGCCTGAGTCATCGTATGATGTGCCGTACGACGCAAATGATTGTCGTTATAGCCACTGTGGGATATCACTCGTACATTGGCTAACGATGCTATATCACCTCCATCCACTACCTGCTTTACCGCCTGATAGAAAAACTCGGAAGGTCCCATATGTATAAAGTATAAAGGGTCAGCTTCTGTGGACTTTTTGAGCTCATCAGCCAAGTGAGTAATGGCTGTAGACGGGTCTTCCGGTACATCAAAAAAACGGGAAGCATCAAATCCCCACCGCTGGATGGCTCCATTTACCCCCTCTGCCATGTAATTGGTCTCTGTGGTGTGGGCTGGCGCTTCCATAAAATTGTTAAAAGAAAAATGTACCAACTGATTTTTCAATCCTGACTTTGCAATCATCGCTAGCGCTGCAGGTGTACCTCCCCAGTCGTCGGGGTCAGCTCTGGGCCATTGTGCTTCTGCATGATTATCGGGTTGGTTGTTGCCATCTGCACTGATGGCAATACGGTTCTTGTCATATCCCGGTGACTGGGAAAAAGCATGCGTCACAATACAAGACAGTATCGAGACGAGTAAAGCTACTCTTTTCATTTTCTAGCCCTGTTTCTTTTATTTAAATGGTGTGTTTATGGTCGATTTCTGCTTTTACAAACTCTTAGCGTCTTTGAATTTGAGCATACTACAAACCTATTCAAAATGCCTTTCAACAGGTGTTTCAGCCACTTTACAATAACTTTACTGCCTTCAAATCGGACTTATACAATAACTTTACTCTTGCTTGAATTTATTATTATTGTCATTTATGAAATAGTGAATGAGAACTGGAGCAATGAGCAAAAAAACGAAAGGGATACGTATTTTTTTATGGCTGGCAATAATGACCGCTATCCATTCTTTGTCTTTAGGAAAGAGTCATCCAACTTTACAAGACACTTTAGTTAAGCATGTTCAAACTCTACAGCAAGCAAACAATATGATTGTCACTGATCGGGACAGTGCATTCATTTTATACAATCAGGTATTTCCAATTTTTAAGGAAATTGACGACACTACCCATATCATAAAATGCCATATCGGGCTTTCCGATATTTATAAAAACAAAGGACAATACAGCATTGCCTATAATCATTTGTGGGACGCTTTACTTATGGCTGAAGAGGTAAAAGACACGCTCTCTTTGGTAGATGTGCATAAAGACTTGGGAGGTCTCTACACCATTTATGAAAAATATGATGATGCATTGGCACATTTAAAGACCTCATTAGGATTTACAAAATCTTTCATAACGGCTCACAATACAGGTCATGCTAACCTGACTAAAGTATACTACGCCATTGCCATCAATCACCTAAAAAGAAAACAATATCAAACAGCTCTTGATTATTTGGACTCCTGCTCCATCACTAAACAAAAGTTTAATTTAAGTCCTTCCAACACGGCATATGTAGATGCACAGAGAGGGTATATTTACTTAAAGACCAACCTGCTTACTGAATCCCTAAAGTACCTTGACAGCGCTCATCAGTATTTTGAAAAAAATAACCTCCCCTACTACGTTATGACCAGCTTGTTTTTAGGTGATTTATATGCTAAACAAGCTAACTGGAGAAAAGCCTCACAATTCTATTTCAACAGTCTGCAAACCATAGAAAGCACAAAGATTCATAGTGACGTAAAGGTAGAAATTTTGAAAAAGCTGGCTCATGCCTATAAGAAACTAGGCCATGTCAATGAAGCATTCACTTATTTGGATAAGTCAATGGCCATCACCGATAGTCTTTTCAATGCCAAATCAGCCATTAACAATGCGCTATTTCAGATTAAGAACAAATATGAAGAAACCATCAAAGAGAAGGATAAGTTTATTCGCAATCAAAACCTGACCATTGAACGGAATGACATTATCCAGTCAAGATTTAAAGTTTCCATTGCCTTTTTATTGGTGGGTATTTTCGTCATTGCAGTTATGGTGAAGATGAGATACAAGCTTCGGAAAGCGAGTATGGAAAAAAGCCAAATAAAAATGCAAGCCCACTATGATAGAGAAAAAGCGGATGAAATTATTAATATCAAAAGTCGGGAGCTGACAGCTAACACCCTCCAGATGATTGAAAAAGATCAAACCATAGATGAGCTGATGCAAAAGCTAAAAGAAGGTTCGCCTGCAAGCTACAAGCTTATGAAGGTCAAAGTTTCGAAAGGAAATAAGGATATGTGGGAGCAGTTTAACAAACGATTTACGGAGGTGAATGCTGATTTTTATGACAAGTTAAGAGAGAAACACCCTGACTTGACGCCTACCGAACAGAAGCATTGTGCGCTTATCAAGCTCAATTTTGACAGTAAGGAAATGGCCTCTCTTTTACATATTTCACTAAACAGTGTGCATATTTCCCGCCATCGCATCAGAAAAAAAATGGGACTGGAACGTGATGTGAATTTGAGCAATTACATTGCGGATGTCATGACAACAAAACATGCTGATCATTTTCAGTCATGATAGCCTTTATTGAGCCTCAAAACTTTCTAAACAACAAATTTCTCCGTGACAGGGACTAATCAGCATAGAAAACCTAATTGCACGAATGATTTAATGTATTCCCTTGTTATGTGAGAAGACCACCTCGCCTGCCACATTCGTTACCTACACTTTAGTATCTCAACACATAATTGTTGATACTTTAGCCAAGCTACGATCTGCCTTACACTGTTTTTCAGTCATATTTCGCTGCTCTAATGCAACGCATGATAATTCATTTTATGGTTATGGTAATTTATGTGAGGGGTGTCGTACCGGGATATTACTCAAACTATTCCCGATAGAAGCATATGACAAAACAGTAATGTAAAATTTAAACCCAAATAAGAAATGAAACAGACAAAGAGTGCTGCCGCTATTTATCAATATGGTTCAACTTTAACGCTGTTTGGGATGGTTATCAATGGAGATTTAACGTCTAACAAGATGTTAGAGCATGGCAACTACGGTCTAGGTCTTGAAAACAACATTAAGAGTGAATTTATAGTGGTAAACAACGAAATATACACTATCGATGCTGTTGGTAAGGTCGACAAGGCAACTCCTAACAGTAAGGCTTCTTATATGACTATGTGGGATTTTAAGCCGGAGAAAACCGTCACCTTAAAAAATATAAAATCATACAAGGAATTGGATACAGCACTCAAGGCAGAAATGGAATCTGAAAACAGTTTCTATACCTACAAGATGAAAGGACAGTTTTCTTTTTTGGAAATGGGTTCGGCTATAGAATATAAAAACAACGAAACACTTATCGAAAATAGGGAGCGTCGTGTATTATATACCAACCACGATGTCAGTGGGATAATGGTGGGGCATTTTACGCCCAATCATGCAGCAGCCACCTGTTTTCCTGGCATGCACTTTCATTTTATTTCGGACGATTTAAAATTGGGAGGGCATCTAGAAGATATTGCTTTTGACCAGATAGATGTAGAGATCCAAAAAGTAGATACGCTTGTATTTACCCTACCTGAAGTAGAAGCCATCAAAGTTGCTGATATGAATTCAGCTTTCTTACCGCCTGCAGTACCGTAGAAACCAAAAAATAAAATTATGTCAGATAAAAAACTCACTTTCGAAGAGACCCTTACCTGGATGAAAACTACAGATTATTCGGGAGCAATAGGCGTTACTGCCCGTTTTAGGGTTGCAGATGAATATGTAGACGAATTTGTAGCACTTCTAAAAGATTATTCTCCTTATGTGTTAGAGGAAGAAGGTTGCTTAGATTATAGTTTTCACAGAGATTGGCAAAACCCAAACGATTTTTGGCTTACCGAAAAATGGGCATCGCCGACTATTTTGCTACAGCACTTAGGACCAAATGCCCGTAAAGGTACAAAGTATGAAGGCAGTATACCTTTAGACAAATTTGCAGCGATGAATATTTTCCCAGATCCAGCTGCTATTTATAAGGTTGGTTTATAAAGGTAGATTATAGCATTACTCGTTGCTTGATTTGATAATAAAATAGTCTATACACCTGCTCAAAAGAGTCTAAGAAGAATGAAGAGCAGAAAAATAGTTTTGCACGTCAAGTTTCGAAATCCTTTACATGTACAGCTATAAGTGATAAGGGCTATTACTGAGTATTCTCTATCTAAAAAAACCTGCATTCTGGGCTTTGACTCCGTTATAGCTACCAATTTCAGGTTGCTAAGCGGAGCCAAGGACCTTTTTATTGAATTCAGTTATAAGACCTTCAAAAGTGATTACCTTATACAAAAACAGGAAAATATGGACAAGGAGAAACTGCAAGCGACTGCAATGGAATATATGAAGATATGGAATGCAGGAAATGCTGATTTACTTTATAAATATGCTGATTCAGACATCATTGCAGACTATACACATTTTGAGAAGTCATACAGGGGAATTGCAGATTACAAATCTGTGCTTGAAATGACTTATAACTTTTTTCCTGACTTGAAAATTACGATCGAGAATTTGCTTCCTGACGAAGCTGAACAAAAGATAACGGTAGAATGGAAATATGATGGAACTCACAAAAATGGAAACCTGTTTGGGGTTGAGTCTTCAGGTAAAAAAATATCAGTATCCGGAATCACGATTTTAGAAATTAAAAACGGATTGGTAATAAAGGAAAAGGGGATTGTAGATAATTTGAGCCTGTTAATGCAACTCGGAGCTATATAAGGTATATCCGATCTTTTTTAGGTTCATGGTAAAATTAAATCTTTTGTCAGCATAAGTCGTGTCTAACTCACTTTCAACTTATTACACTTTATTGAAATGAGCTAGACAACGAATATATCATATACAAAATTCTTGTACTCAAGTCATCATTATCTCAACTGTATTGTAGCCTCCTGAGGAGTAGCAGCCCCAAGCTTCAGGCTCAATTCACCTGGAGAAGCGTTGCCTACCACAACTTTATAAGCGCCTTTCCTCCAAACTTTTTCGCCTTCCTGATTGACCACTTTAAAGTTTTCAGCATCTAAGGCAAACGTCAGCGCCTGCTTTTCGCCTTTTTTCAAAGCCACCCGCTGAAATGATTTCAGGCTTTTCAATGGAATGCCATCCGTTGCTTCCACTGGACAAACATACAACTGCACTACTTCCTCAATATCAAAATCACCTGTATTGGCCACCTCAATCTTGACTTCAAGCGAATCATTTTTCTTTAATTTGGTTGAGTTCAAAGCCAAGTTACTGAATTGCGTTTCAGAGTAGGTCAACCCAAATCCAAACGGAAACATCGGCTCTTTGGTCATGTACTTGTAGGTACGCCCTTGCATCGAGTAGTCCTCATAAGGAGGCAGTTGGTCAATGTTTTTCGGGAATGTCATCGGCAGGTGACCGGATGGAGAAATATTCCCGAACAGGACATCTGCCACAGCATTTCCACCTTGCTCACCTGGGTACCAAATCTGTAAAATCGCATCACAATGTTCCTCAATTCCTTCCAAAGAAACAGGGCTACCGCTGGCAATCACCAAAACCAAAGGGCCTTTCTTGTATTCTGCCAACTGCTTGACATAGTTGATCTGGTTTTCAGGCAATTTCATATCTATCCGGTCCCCTTTGTGGTTGGAGGCAATCGCATCCACGCCCTCTCCTTCTCTGTCGGCAGTCAAGCCAACCACACAAATCGTTACGTCCGACTCTTTGGCTACATTCGGCGCCCAGTTTTTGGGATTGATATTTTCGTGGAATGGCAAAGCGCCGCTTCGGTAATTGAGCGAAGTCCCTAAGGAAACCGCATCAGTTACACCTTCCAAAATCGTGACCAGACCAGAACTCACCCCGTAGTAGCTGCCCATCAGCATATCGGTGGAGTTGGCGAAAGGCCCCGTCAAATACGGTACTTTGATATCTTTGGAAAGCGGCAATACGTTGTCTTTGTTTTTCAACAATACAATAGACTTTTGGGCGGCTTCCCGAGCCAAAGCGATATGCTCCTGCGAATGAATCACTTCAGGACCGATTTGCGCATAAGGATTGTCTGTGTTTTCTCCGTCAAACATCCCCAGCCTGAATCGAGTTTTGAAAAGCTGCTTGGTGGTTGCGTGAATCAGTTCTTCAGATACGAGCCCTTCTACCACGGCTTTTTTCAACTCCGAAAAAGTCCCGCCACAGTTGAGGTTGGTTCCTCCCTTGATGGCTACAGCAGCGGCCTGAACAGGTGTTTCTACATACTTATGTGTATTGTAAATACATTTCACGGCGCCACAATCGGTTACCGTATACCCATCAAACTTCCATTGGTCACGCAGGATATCTTTCAAAAAATAATCATTGGCAGCCATCGGTTTTCCAAAAACAGCATTGTGAGCAGGCATCACGCCTTCTACATTCGCCTCTTTTACCAACGCTTCAAATGCTGGCAAATAGGTTTCAAATAGGTCTTGCTTTGACGGATGCACATCAAATTCCAACCTCAAACTCTCGGGCCCTGAATGTACTGCGTAGTGTTTGGCACAGGCAGCCGATTTCAAATATTTTGGGTCATCTCCTTGCAAACCTTTTACAAATGCTACACCCATTTTTGACATCAGGAAAGGATCTTCTCCAAAAGTCTCCTGCCCTCTTCCCCATCTTGGGTCCCTGAAGATATTGACATTCGGTGTCCAGAAAGTTAAGCCGGCGTATTTGCTGTGGTTACCCATT